>USLV01000087.1 GCA_900555705.1 uncultured Oscillospiraceae bacterium
AGGATACCGTCCACGGCAAAGCCGTTGATCATATCCATCAAAACCAGCACGGTCTTTTCCGGGGAAAAGGCCGAGAGCGGCAGCTCCGGCAGCGTGTCGATTCGGCGGCGCATGTCGGCCAGCGCCGCAGCCGTTCGCGGAGACGCCGGGTCAAATACAGACGCGCTCATGCCTCGCCCTCCTTCTGTGACAGGAACAGGCGGTCGTATTCGGCCATGGCATGCTGGATGATCTGCATCGCTTTTTCGTGACCGAGCACCTCTTTGACCACCGTCTCCTTGCCCTCGAGGGATTTATAGACGGTGAAAAAGTGCTGGATCTCGTCGAAGGTGTGGGCGGGGAGAGCCTGGATATCGCGGTAGCAGGAGAGGGAGGGGTCGCGGAAGGGGACGGCAATGATCTTCTCATCAATCGACTCCTCATCCACCATCTTGATCACCCCGATGGGGAAGCACTGCACGAGCGTCAGCGGCACAAGCGCTTCCTGACAAAGTACGAGTACATCCAACGGATCGCCGTCGTCGCAGAAGGTGCGCGGAATGAAGCCGTAGTTCGCGGGGTAGTGGGTCGCTGTGTAGAGCACACGGTCGAGGCGCAGCATGCCGGTTTCCTTATCCACCTCATATTTATTCTTGCCGCCTTTGGAAATCTCAATCACGGCTGTGAAATTGTCCGGACGAATCCGCTCCGGCGAGATATCGTGCCAGATGTTCATCGTGCATGTCCTCCTGTAAAAAAGATAGCGGGGTTCATATTGGTAGTATATACCGGAGAAATGGATTTTGCAAGACGGAGACAGGAAAATGCCGGACGGCTTCCGGCGGAAAAAGTTACAAAATTGTTATCGAAAAACAATAAAAACAGATTGACATTCAATTTTGAATGCTGTATCATATCGATATTCGATAAAAGGAGGCGCTGATTTATGACAGAAGACAGAGAGAATCTCTCGGAAACGGTCGAGAGCGCGTACAGCGGAGAAGACGAAACGATATCGGCCGTCTGCGGATGGCCACCACGGGAGCGACCGGTCTATTCCACCATGGAACAGGCCACGGCTGTTTCATGCCTGTTGATCGGCTACTGGCTGGTGCGGTGGGTGCTGCCCGGAGGGTTCGGGATCGGGACGGCGCTCTGCTTCGGCCTGCTGTTTCTCGTAGCCGGGCTCTATCGCCGCAGCGGAGGCCGGCAGCTGACAGCGGGCGACCGGCTGCGCGGCTGTATGCTGCTGGTGTTTACGCTGCCGTTTGTCCTGTTCCCGGAGGGGATTACACTCTGGCTGAATCTCCTTTTCCTGATGGCGGCAACCGCCTGGGTGGTGTACCAGAGCGGTTTCTCCGGGCGCGGCTGGCGGTCGCTCTGGCCGGTGGATTTGACACGCAGTCTGATCGGCCGTCCGTTTGCCTCGTTTGGCCATGGCATGGGGGCGGTGGGTAATCTGATCCGCCGCCTGCCCTGTCGGAAGGGAATTGGAAAAGCCGTCGGCGGCCTGTTGCTGGCGCTGCCGCTGACCCTGCTGGTCGGCGGCCTGCTGGTGGAGGCGGATGAGGTGTTTGCCGGGTGGATGGAAGCCCTGCTCTCGATGTTTTGGGAACTGCCGACTGAACTGCCCATAGTGGTGCTGCGTCTGGGGCTTGCATTTCCGATTGCGCTCTATCTGTTCGGGATGCTCTATGCGGCGGCGCACGACACCAATGATCCCGCAGAACAGGACGAGGTATGGGAGCAGGAGCTCGCGGGTATCCGCCGCCTGTCGCCCGGGACACTGGCCGTCGCTCTGACGCCGATCTGTTTGCTCTACCTGCTGTTTTTTGCTGCACAGTCGGCCTACCATCTGGCCGCCTTTCAGGACTATCTGCCGGTCGGCTTCACCTATGCCGATTACGCCCGGCGCGGCTTTTTTGAGCTCTGTGCCGTGGCGCTGATCAATCTCGGCCTGCTGGCGCTGCTCTATGCGTTCAGCCGCCGGGAGGAGGGTCGCCTGGCTCCGGTGGTGCGGGGCTACGGCGTGGCGCTCTGCGTGATGACTTTGCTGCTGATCGCGGTGGCGATGCGGAAGATGCTGCTCTATATCGACCGCTATGGACTGACGCCGCTGCGGGTCTACACCTCCTGGTTCATGGTGTTGTTGGCGCTGCTCTTTCTGCTGATCGCGCTGTCTCTGCTTGTCCGGCGGCTGCGGGCGGTGAGAGCGGCAGCGGTCGTCTGTGTGCTGATGTTCGGACTTCTGCAATTCGTACCAGTGGACGGGCTGATCGCCCGCTACAATGTCACCCGTTATCAGGAGGGAACGCTGCCAACGGTGGATGTCACGCTGTTCGACTCGCTGTCGGACGCGGCGATCCCCTATATGGCGGAGCTGCTCGCGGACGACGATCCGGCGATATCGGACGCGGTGCGCACCCGTCTCCGGCAGCGCCGGGCGGAACTGCGGGAACAGCCCGCCGCGGGATGGAACCTCACGTCCTTCCGGATGCGGCGGTTACTGGACGAATTGCCCGGAGAGAGGCAATGATTCAACGCGCTCCGGGAATATCAAATAGAATAAAAAAATGCCGGGGCGGCTGCTGAAAAGCAGCCGCCCCGGTGACGCAGGACTGAAGGCGATTAGCAACCGCAATTGCAGCCACAATCATTGTCATCGATGAGCAGGAGAACGATGATGATGAAGAGGATCCAGGTGCAGTCATTGCCGCAGAACAGGTTTCTCAGGCACATATCTCTTACCTCCTTTTCCATCCCGCCTGCCGAAGCCCTTGGGATTGATTACACTCTATACTATGTGGGGGACAAGCAGGTGGTTCCCAAAGAGGCCGCCGGATTTTCAGAAACGTCAACGGAGGAGAAAACAGAAGAAAAACGGAGAAAACAGGAGAGAGAAGGGGCAGAGGGAGATCAGAGTGACATTCAAAAGTCAAAGAAAGTCAAATTTGACCTTTTCTGACTTTGACTTTCTTTGACTTTGTGATAAAATGAGAGACAGAAAAGGAGGCGTGGGATGTGCGCATAAGTGACGAGATTACCGCCTATATTCTTCATATGCTGGAACAGGCCGGAGATGCCGGGGCGGAGCTGCAGCGCAATCTGCTGGCCGAGGAGTTGGGCTGTGTCCCGAGCCAGATCAGCTATGTGCTGACCTCCCGCTTTACGCCGGAGAAGGGCTACATCGTGGAGAGCAGACGGGGCGGCGGCGGCTATATCCGAATCCACCGCATCAAGTACCGCAGCGAGACGTCGCCGCTGATGCATACAGTCAATGCTATCGGCGAGGCGATGTCGGAACAGACGGCGCGGACGATCCTGCAAAACCTGATGGACGGCGGCTATCTCGCGGCGGAACACGCGCGGGTGATCGCCGCCGGGATATCCGATCGCGCCTATCGTGAGGCGCCGCCGGAGCTGCGTGATCGGCTGCGCGCCTCTGCCGTCAAACAGATGCTGACGGCGCTGAGCACATAACAATACATAAGGTAATAAAGGAGGAACGACGTATGTTGTGTCAAAAATGTGGAAAGAACCAGGCGACGACCCATTTCAAAAGGACGTTGAACGGAGAGACGTCTGAGTGGCACCTCTGTCCGTCCTGTGCCGCGGAGGAGGGGCTGGATTCGATGTTCAGCGGTCTGGATCTCGGGAATTTCTGGGGCAGCCTCTTTGCCGAGCCCGCCGCCCGCGCGATACCGGACACCGTCCGCTGCGAGGGCTGCGGCCACAGCTTTCGCGAGATCGCCCAAACGGGCCAGGCGGGCTGCCCGGCCTGCTATACCACCTTCTATGACCGGTTGCTGCCCTCGATCCAGCGGATCCATGGCAAAACGCGGCATGTCGGCAAGGCGCCGGCAGAAGCAGGAGAGCCCGCCCGCCGGGAACAGGAGCTCGAGCAGCTCCGCCGACAGCTGACGGCTGCCATCGCGAAACAGGAATATGAGGAATGCGCCCGGCTGCGCGACCGTATCCGGGAACTGGAAGGGGGAGACAACCGTGACGAACAATAAATGGTATCAGCAGAGTGGTCCGGAGGGGGATGTGGTCATCAGCACCCGCATCCGCCTCGCCCGCAACCTCAACGGCTATCCCTTCCCGGCCGGTATGCGCACGGAGCAGAAACAGGAGGTCGCCGCGAAGATTCGTGCGGCCGCCGGGACGCTGCCGGAGACCTTCGATTATCTCGAAATGAAAAACATGGTGCGGCACGACGCGCTGTCCATGGTGGAACGCCATCTCATCAGCCCGGCCTTTGCCCGGTGCGAGGAGGGAAGCGCGCTGCTGCTGACCCGCGACGAGAGCGTCAGCATCATGCTCTGTGAGGAGGATCATCTGCGGCTGCAGGTGATGGGTGCCGGGATGCAGCTCGACGAGCTGTATACCCGGATAGACGCGCTGGACACGGCGCTGGACAGCCGCCTGCATTTCGCCTTTGACGAACGGCTGGGCTATCTGACCCAGTGCCCGACCAACCTCGGCACCGGTATGCGCGCCTCGCTGATGCTGCATCTGCCCGCGCTGCAGGAGGCCGGTGCCATCCAGCAGCTGGCCGCCACCGTCTCCAAGCTGGGGCTGACCATCCGCGGCCTTTATGGCGAGGGAAGCAAGTCGGAAGGCGCGATCTACCAGCTCTCGAACCAGGTGACGCTCGGCATCTCCGAGCAGACCGCGATCGAGAACCTGAAGGGGATTGCCGCCCAGATCATCCGGGAGGAACGGACCGGACGGGAACAGATGCGCCGCCAGCCCAGCTTTGAGGACCGCGTCTGGCGGTCACTGGGATTGCTGCGATCAGCCCGCCTGCTCTCGCACGACGAGTTCATGGTGCTGATTTCGAACCTCCGGGTCGGTGTCGCCTGTGGCGTTGTGGAGGATGTCGGGATGGATGTCATCAGCACGCTGATCAACGACGCGCAGCCCGCCACCCTGATGATGCGTGAGCGGCGGGATATGGAGCCCGCCGAGCGGGATACCCTGCGGGCGAAAATGGTGCGGGAGCGGCTGGCATAAGCCGCCCGGCAGACTGAAAGGAGAAGTGGCTATGTATCGTTTCAAGGGATTTACCGAAAAGGCCAACACGGCGCTGAATCTGGCGATCCAGTCCGCCGAGCAGCTTGGCCACACCTATATCGGCACCGAGCACATCGTGCTCGGCCTGCTGCAGGAGGGAACCGGCGTCGCCGCTTCCGTCCTCGGCGGTCGCGGCATCACCGCCGCCGCCTATCAACAGAAGATCATCGAGGCGCAGTCCTGCGGCCAGCAGAGCGACCTGACCCCGGCGGATTTTACCCCACGGGCCAAAAAGTCGATGGAGCTGGCGGTTGCCGAGGCGGCGGCCATGCAGCACGGCTATGTCGGCACCGAGCATATTCTGCTCGCCGTTTTACAGGACGGCAGCAGTGTGGCGGTGCGGCTGCTGGGGATTCTCGGCGGCCGGACGGATGAGCTCGTCGAGGACATTGCCCGGGCAATCGGCATCGCACCGCCGCAGGCGGTCACCGAGGGCGGCCGAAGCAGCAAGAGTGCACAGGGAAAGGGTGGCGGCAAGACGCCGACCCTCGATCAGTTCGGTCGTGACCTGACCCGCCTCGCAAAAGAGGGGAAAATCGACCCGGTGATCGGTCGTGCGGCCGAGATCGAGCGGGTGATCCAGATTCTCTCCCGCCGAACCAAAAACAACCCCTGCCTGATCGGCGAGCCGGGCGTTGGCAAAACCGCCATCGCCGAGGGGCTGGCGCAGAAAATCGCAAATGACGAGGTGCCGGAGCTGCTGCGCGGCAAGCGCGTCGTGACGCTGGATCTGACCGGTATGGTCGCGGGCACCAAGTATCGCGGCGATTTCGAGGAGCGCATCAAAAACGCGATCGACGAGGTGATCCAGTCGGGCGATGTCATCCTCTTCATCGACGAGATCCATACCCTGATCGGAGCGGGCTCGGCGGAGGGAGCGGTTGACGCCGCGAACATCCTCAAGCCGTCGCTGGCGCGGGGTGAGCTGCAAATTATCGGCGCAACGACGCTGGACGAATACCGCAAACACATCGAGAAGGACGCGGCGCTCGAGCGCCGGTTCCAGCCGGTGACGGTGGAGGAGCCGTCGGTCGCGGATACCGTTGCCATGCTC
>USLV01000088.1 GCA_900555705.1 uncultured Oscillospiraceae bacterium
GCTGTGGCCTTTGCGGTGGCCGTCTGCGTGGCCGGGGGACTGGCGCTGGCGACGCTTGGCACACGGGAGCTGTTTGCCCGCGTACCGGTGTGGTATGTGCAGATAACGGGAAACGTCACCGAGGAGTCGGAGATATGGTTGGACGAAGGCGAGATCGATATGAACCGGGAGGAGAAGGATGAATCGCTGGGGATGCTGACCGGCCGCCAGCTCCTCTGGAAGCAGGGCTTTTCCTATTTCGCTGAAAAACCGCTTTTCGGCTACGGCCCCTTCACGCTGGCGGATGAGTTGAAAATGAGCGAGAACCATCATCAGCAGATGTCGCATTTTCACAACATTTTTGTGCATGCGCTGGTTTCAAACGGTTTGCTCGGCTTTGTGTTTCTGGTGCTTCTGCTCTGCTGCGGCGGGATTTATCTGCTGCGGCGGTACTGGCAGCAGCCGGATATGCCCGGCCATGATGTGCTGACGGCGGTGCTGATGCTGCTCGCCTTCCTGCTCATCATCAACCAGGCGGATACTACGATTCTCTTTCAGACCAAGCATTCCGGCTTTGTCTTCTGGATCTATACCGGCTATGCCGTCGCGTTGGCCTCGGATGGACAGCCCTTTGCGCTGGATACGCCGCTGCAAAAGCTGGCGCGGCTGCTGCCGGGACGTTGCGAACGGGAGGAGACATGAACCGGCAGCCGGAGGCCCGTACCGGCAAAGCGATGAAAAATGCGCTGTTCGGGATTCTCAGCTATGGGATCCTGATTCTGAGCAATTTTGTCACTCGACGGGTCTTCATTTTGCAGCTCGGGGACGGACTGGTCGGTATCGAGAGCCTGTTCAAAAGTGTGGTTTCGATGCTGTCGCTGGCGGAGCTGGGCATCGGAACGGGGCTTGTTTATCTGCTGTATCAGCCGCTCGCGGAGCGGAATACGGCGGCGATTCGCCGGGTGCTGAATTTTTATCGCCGGGCCTATCTGCTGATCTCGGCGGTGATTCTGGCTGCCGGCGCCGCGATGAGCTTTTTTGTCTGGTTTTTTGTCGAGGAGAGCTATGACCCGCGCTTTCTTGGATTTACCTTTTTCCTCTATGTGCTGGATACGCTCACAGCCTATCTCTTCGCCCACCAGCGGGCGCTGATCATCGCGGATCAGAAAAACTATGTCAACAATCTCAACGAGATGCTGATGAACCTGCTGGCGATGGTGCTACAGGTGACGCTGCTGCTGGTGATCCGGAGTTTTGTCGTCTATATCCTGGTGCGAATTTTCTGCCGCTTGGTCGCCGCGTTGCTGATCCACCGCAATTTCCGGCGGCTGTATCCGGAGATTGCCGCGTCCCGCAGCCGGGAGAGCATCTCGAAGGAGCAGCGGCAAAGCGTGATGCTGAACATCCGCTCGATGCTGTTTCATAAGGTTGGCGGCCTCGGTGTGACCGCCTCCGGCAGCCTGATTATCAGCAAGCTGCTCGGCTCGGTGATCAACGGGCTGTATGCGAACTATACGCTGATTACCACTACAGTCAATGCGCTGATTTTGCAGGTGTTCAGCGGCATCACAGCGAGCTTCGGCGATTATATCCATTCCGAGAACCGGGCGCATGCCTGCGAGAAATTTGAGCTGCTCCACTATATCAATTTTCTGATCGCCTCCTTCTGCACAACCTCACTGTTTGTCCTGCTCGAGCCTTTTATCGCGCTCTTTTTCGGCGCGGAGCGAGTGCTGCCGCATCTGACGACCGTACTGCTGACCGCGCACTTTTTCGTCTATTCCATGCGCCGGGTGGTGCTGATGGTGCGGGACAGCGCAGGGCTCTATGCGCCGGATCGCTATATGCCGCTTGTGGAAATCGCGCTGAATGTGGCCTTGTCGCTGGTGTTGGTGCTGTATACACCGCTCGGCGTCAACGGTGTTTTGATCGGCAATCTGGTCAGTATGCTGCTGATTCCCTTCTGGATCCAGCCCCGGATTGTCTACCGGGCGGTTTTCCACCGCTCTTCGGCCGCTTACTTCGGCCGATATGTCCTCTACGCGTTGTGCACGGTCGCGGGCTGCCTGCTGACAGAGCTTCTGGCCGGGCTGTTGTCGGGGCTCCATATGCCCGCGCTGCTCGATCTCTTTGTCCGGGCATGCCTGTGCCTGACGGTGCCCAATTTGCTGAATCTGCTGCTGTTTTGCCGGACAAAAGAATTTGCCGGTGTGAAACAGCTGTTTCGGAATATCTGGAAAAGGAGGAGTTCCTGAATGGATTGTCATCAGAAAACGGTTGTGGAGGCGCGAATCGCGGAGGTGATCCGTCGTCTCGAGCAGAACAACATGGCGGGCTATTATGTCCCGACGGCGGCGGAGGTGCCCGCGCGGGTGGCAGCGCTGCTGCACGAGGGGGATACGGTCGCGGTCGGCGGTTCGGCAACATTGAGTCAGACCGGCGTGATCGATCTGCTGCGGCAGGGGCCCTATCGTTTCCTGGATCGCTATGCTTCCGGGCTGAGCGGGGAAGAGGTTCGTCGCATCTTTATCGAGAGCTTCGATGCAGATGCCTATATCTGCTCGGCCAACGCCGTGACGATGCGCGGTGAGCTCTACAATGTCGACGGTAACAGCAACCGGGTGGCGGCGATTGCCTTTGGGCCCCGGTCGGTCATTCTGGTGGTCGGCTGTAACAAGATTGTCCGGGATCTGGACGCGGCGGCTGTCCGCGTCAAGCAGCAGGCTGCGCCGTCCAACGCTGTGCGCCTTTCCTGCGCTACCCCCTGTGCCAAAACCGGACGCTGCGCCGGGCTGGACGGCGGGATGACCGATGGCTGCGGCGGCGACAGCCGCATCTGCTGCTCCTATCTGATTTCCGCCCGCCAACGGGAGAAAAACCGGATCAAGGTGCTGCTGGTCGGGGAAGAACTTGGCTATTGATATTATAATAAGGGAGAGAATACAACATGTCTTATGAGGAAATTGTCCGTCTGCTGGAACAGCATGACCAAAAACAACTGCTTCGCTTTTACGATGAGCTGGATGAGGCGCAGCGGAAAAAGCTGCTGACACAGATTGCGGGAATCGACTGGAGCCTGTTGGACACGCTGAAGAGCCATGACGGCGAGAGCGGCGAGCGCGGGCGGCTGGAGCCGCTTGGAGCGCTCGAGGTCGAGGAGATCGAACGCCGGCGCGCTGAGTTTGAGGAGATCGGCATCCGTGCTCTGAAGGGCGAAAAGGTCGGCGCTGTGTTGCTCGCGGGCGGTCAGGGAACCCGGCTCGGCTTCGACAAGCCGAAGGGGATGTTGAACGTCGGGGTCAACCGGACGCTCTATCTGTTTGAGCGGCTGATCCGGAACATCATGGATGTGGTGAACCGTACCGGTGCCTGGATTCCGCTGTATGTGATGACCAGCGTGAAGAATAACGAAGACACAGTCGGCTTTTTCCGTGAACACAACTATTTCGGCTATCATCCGGACTATATCCGCTTTTTTGTGCAGGAGATGGTGCCGTCGGTGGATTATGACGGCAAAATTCTGCTCGAGGAAAAGGACGCGCTCTCTCTTTCGCCGAACGGCAACGGCGGCTGGTTCCTCTCGCTCGCGAAGGCGGGCTATCTCGACGAGCTCAAGGCGCGCGGCGTCGAGTGGCTGACGGTTTTCTCGGTGGACAACGTGCTGCAGCGGATCAACGATCCCTGCTTTGTCGGCGCGACCATCGCCTCCGGCTGCGAATGCGGCTCGAAGGTGGTACGTAAGGCGGCGCCGGAGGAGCGGGTCGGGGTGCTTTGCCTCGAGGACGGCAAGCCCTCAATCGTCGAATACTATGAGATGACGGAGGAGATGGTCACCTCGCGGGATGAGGCCGGGAATCTGCGCTATAACTTCGGCGTGATCCTCAACTATATGTTCCGGGTCGATAAGCTGGAGCAGATCATGCGCCAGTCGATGCCGGTGCATATCGTCGAGAAGAAAATTCCCTATATCGACGAGGCCGGGCAGGCGGTCAGCCCCGACAAGCCGAACGGCTATAAGTTCGAGACGCTGGTGCTGGATATGATCCATATGATGGACGATTGCCTTTCCTTTGAGGTGGTGCGCAGCCGCGAGTTCGCGCCGATCAAGAACCGGGAGGGCGTGGATTCGCTGGTCAGCGCGCGGGAACTGCTCCGCGAAAACGGCGTGGAAATCTGAATATCCGGATAAAAAATAATCCCCGCGGGAGCAGCGCTCCCGCGGGGATTTCTCTGCCTTGCGACAATTATTTCTCTTCGTTCCAGCTGTACATCTTGCGCAGCTCCTTGCCGACGGCCTCGAGCTGGTGCTCGCTCTCGATACGACGGCAGGCGTTGAAGTGCGGCCGGTTGACCTTGTTCTCATTGATCCACTTGGAGGCGAAGGTGCCATCCTGGATCTCGGAGAGGATCTTCTTCATCTCCTTCTTGGTCTCATCAGTGATGAGACGCTTGCCGGTCTCGTAGTCACCGAACTCAGCAGTGTCGGAGATGGAATAGCGCATCATGGAGAAGCCGCCCTTATAGATCAGGTCAACGATCAGCTTCATCTCGTGGATGCACTCGAAATAGGCGTTCTCCGGTGCATAGCCCGCCTCGACCAGCGTCTCGAAGCCAGCCTTCATCAGGGCAGTCACACCGCCGCAGAGGACAGCCTGCTCGCCGAACAGGTCGGTCTCGGTCTCGGCGCGGAAAGTGGTCTCCAGCACACCGGCACGGGCGCCGCCGATACCGGCGGCATAGGCCAGCGCGACATCCAGCGCGCGGCCGGACGCATTCTGATGGATCGCGACGAGGCAGGGAACACCCTTGCCCTCAACATACTCGCTGCGAACCGTGTGACCCGGGCCCTTCGGCGCGATCATGAAGACATCGACATCCGCGGGCGGGACGATCTGGCCGAAGTGGATGGCAAAGCCGTGGGCAAACGCGAGCGCCTTGCCGGCGGTCAGATTGGGCTCGATATCGCGCTTGTACATATCCGCCTGCTTCTCATCGTTGATGAGGATCATGATGACGTCGGCGGCCTTCGCGGCCTCGGCGGCAGTCGCGACCTTCAGACCCGCGGCCTCGGCCTTCGCCCAGCTCTTGGAGCCGTTGTAGAGGCCGACGATGACGTTGACACCGCTCTCGTGCAGGTTGAGCGCATGGGCATGGCCCTGGGAGCCGTAACCGATGATGGCGACGGTTTTGTCCTTGAGGACGCTGAGGTTGCAGTCGTTCTGATAGTAGATTTTGGCCATTTTCTTTTCCTCCTGTGCCGGTCTGTCCGGCATTGATGATTGATATGTATGGAAACGGAGAGAAGCTCCCCGTTAGCTACCGAAAGGGAGTCAGCGCTTGACGGTGCGGGTGGGATCGGCGCCCTTTTCAATGGCGATGATGCCGGTTCGAACCGTCTCCTTGATGCCGTAAGGACGGAGCAGGGTCTCGAGCGTTTCGGTTCGCTCGGCGGTGTCGGCGAACTCGACGGTCATGGTGGTGCGGGTGACGTCCACAATCCGCGCACCCATCAGCTCGGTCACGCGCATGATATCCGCCCGCTGGCCCGCGTTGACCGATACCTTGATGAGCGAAAGGGCACGGGGGATATAGTCGCCCTCGCGCAGGGTCTTGACCTTGATGACCGGGATCAGCTTGTTAAGCTGTTTTTCCAGCTGTTCCACGATATATTCGTCGCCGTCCACCACGATGGTCATGCGGGAGACGGTGGGATCCTCCGTGACGCCGACTGCGAGAGAGTCGATGTTGAAGCCGCGGCGGGAGAAGAGCCCGGACACCTTCGAGAGGACACCGGGATGGTTTTCCACCAGTACGGACATGGTATATTTCATCGTGAACACCCCCACTCAAAGCGACGGATAATCCGGCGGAACAACGCATTCCAGCAGATACGGCCGGTCGTCCGCCAGCATCTCCCGGACAGCCGCCGCGGCTTCCTCATTCGAGGAGACGGAGCGGGCGGGGATGCCGTAGGCAGCGGCGATTTTGACAAAATCCGGACTGCCGTCCAGATAAACACCGCTGTGCACGCCGTTATAACCCATATCCTGCAACTCACGCACCATGCCGAGCCGGGTGTTGCACATGACGACGATCTTGACGCCGAGCC
>USLV01000089.1 GCA_900555705.1 uncultured Oscillospiraceae bacterium
CTCGATATCCGCCCAGATGCTGTTGGTGCCCTCGAGGCGGAGCTGCTCCTGCCATTCGCCGGCGCTGGTCTTGGTATAGACGATGCTGGTCTCGTCGAGGTTGATCATCTCGAGATCCGGGATACCCTCGCTGCCGTCGAAGTTGGTGACGACATAGACGATCATCACGCAGCCGACAATGCTTGCTGTGATGACGCCGACCAGCAGGATTGTGAACAGGCATTTGAGGACGGCCAGCAGAATGCGAAGTGGCGTCCGGACAGCCGGTTTCCGAAAAAACTGTTTGATTTTACCGGGCTTTGCGGCCATGCGGTCTCCTCCTTTTCCAATTCCAGAAGTCCCCGGCAAAGCGGGACGGCCGGTCTGTATTTATCGATTTATCATATCCCAAATCATGGCAATTGTCAAATAAAAAAGCGGGAAAAAGCCCCGTTTTGAATAGGATGCGCCTCTCTGGGCAAAATATCAAAAGAAGCGGCGGGAAAGCCCCGCCGGAACAGGAGGTGACAGCCTATGACACGGGCCCTTTGGCGGCAGATCACCGGCGGCGTGGCCGCCGGGCTGCTGTTCTCCTCACCCATGTGGATGCCGCTCCCCGCACGGAGCGAGCCCGCGCCGCAGCCGGCGGCTGAAACGACCCGGCCGCCGGACATAGCAACAACGACCGCACCTGTCGGGACGCAGCCTTACGGTTATGTAGGGGAATGGAAGGGACAGCTTGCCGTCTTTTTCCCAGGAAGCGATGTGCCCGCTGAGGTCTATGAGGTGTTCATCGCCTCGCTGCCCCCGGAGGAGCAGGCACGGCTGCGCGAACGCATTCCGGCTGACGACGAAACGGCCCTTGCCCGCCTGCTGGAGGATTACACCAGCTAGGCGGGCCGGGCGCCCGGCCATTTATTCTTCAAAATCCTCCACCATCGGTTCGCCCGGCCGCCGGACGCGTGTCAACAGAAGAAGGGCGGCCGCAGCGGCCGACAGTACCAACAGAACGGACAGCAGCTTTTTCATCATGGACATCCTTTCTTTTCAGCCGGAGGCAATCGGGTGTTGCGGGAGAAATTCCCGAATTTACATAGCGAGTATAACACGAATCGGCCCAAAAAACCACCTGATTTTGTTACCAAGTGATTACAGCTTTGAAACTTTTAGCAAAAAAAGGGTTTGGCGTGGTTTATCGATGCGGAAGGGAAAACGGATATGCCCGGCATTTCCGTCCCCGGCGAATATTTTCAGCAGAAATTAACAGAGAATCCAGCAAAAGGGGTGGAAGAAATGGTTGTATCTTTGCGCGGTTTGGTATATAATGAAGGAACAGACGGCACATGTACAGTGGCCGGATGTCCAAGCTATCGAATGTCCGGGGGTTCTGCCGCATGGTGTATCTCGACAACAGCGCTACGACGCCCGTCTGCCGCGAGGCGGCGGACAAGGCGCTTTACATGATGACCGACTGCTTCGGCAATCCCTCCTCGCTCCACTCGGCCGGGCTGGCCGCGGAGCGGGAGCGGGAGGCGGCCCGTGCGGCGGTGGCCGCGCTGATTGGCGCTTCGGCGGAGAACCTTATTTTTACCTCCGGCGGAACCGAGGCCAACAACCTCGCGATCCTCGGCGGCGCAGCCGCCCGGCGGAGACGGGGACGGCACGTCGTCACCACAGAGGTCGAGCATCCGTCGGTCTCGACTGCGTTCGACGCGCTGGCGGAGCAGGGCTTCGAGGTGACGAGGCTCTCTCCGGATCCGGACGGCGGCCTGTCTGTCGAACGGCTGGCGGCAGCCTGTCGGGAGGATACGGTGCTGGTGAGCGTGATGACGGTCAACAACGAGACCGGCGCACGGTTTCCGGTTGAGGAGATGGCGGCCGCTGTTCGGCGGGTCTCGCCGGAGGCACTGTTTCATACCGATGCGGTCCAGGCGGCGGGTAAGCTACCGCTGCGGGTCTCCCGGACCGAAATTGACCTGCTCTCCCTCAGCGGGCACAAGCTGCACGCGCCGAAGGGGAGCGGCGCCCTTTACATACGGAAGGGTGTCCGGCTGCTGCCGCGACAGCTCGGCGGCGGCCAGGAGCGCGGACTGCGCTCCGGGACGGAGGCGATGCCCGCGATTGCGGCATTCGGCGCGGCTGCTGCCGCGGCGCTGCCGCCGGAAAGGCTGCTCGCCCACTGTGAGGCGCTGCGGCAGCGCCTGCTCGCCGGTCTCGCCGATCTGCCGGAGGTGCGGACGCATCTTCCGGCCATGGGGGTGCCCTACATTGTAAATGTTTCCCTGCCGGGTATCCGCAGCGAAACCATGCTGCATTTTCTCGCCCAACGGGACATTTTTGTCTCGAGCGGCAGTGCCTGCGCAAAGGGGGCGCAGAGTCCCGTCCTCCGGGCGATGGGACTGCCGGCTGCGGAGATCGACTCCGCCCTGCGGATCAGCTTTGGCCGGTACAATACCGAGGAGGATATCGATCGTTTTCTGGAGGCGTTCCGGGACGCCGCGCGGACACTGACCCGCGCCGGCGGCTTCCGGCGCCCCGTCCGCTGATCACCCCACAAGGAGGTACTTATGGAAACCAACGATAAGAAATTCCCGGAGGTTCCGGGAGGGCGGCGAGAAGTGCCGGTTGATCCACTGGATATCCTGCTGATCGCGCCGGACGAGGAGGATACCGTCGCCGAGGCGCTGCGCATCGCAACCGATGGCCGGGGAATCTCCGGGGATATCCCGGCCGCCGGGCAGGCACCTGCGGCGGCTGTCGAAGAGGAGGGGGCGGCGCTCCCGGACGAAGAGCTGCGCAGACGGCCGGTGGATGTGCTGGCCGCCGGGCTCGGTGCGGTGATCCCGAAGAGCGGCGATCGACCGATCGAGGTGCTGCGCAAATGCGTGTTTCTCGTGGCGCTGATTACGTTGATCGGTTCCATGGCCTATATCTTCAACGAGGCGGTGGTCATCCCCGCGAGCTATTCAAGCGAGGCGGATGATCTCGCGAACATCTTTTTGCAGGGTCAGAATCAGCATAACACCGACGGGGTGACGGTGGATCCGAACGATCCCAACCAGACCCTCTCCGCCGGTGTGCAGGCGCTCTGGAATATCAACCGCGACACCCGCGGCTACCTGACCTACACCGCGAACGGCAACGATTTTCTCAAAATCCGTTTTCCGGTCATGTACTCCGGCGACAACGAGTATTATCTGACTCATAATTTCTACCACGAATACAACAAAAACGGCAGCCTCTTTTTTGACTATCGCAACAATCTCGAAAGCGCGGTGTCCAGGAACAAGGTGCTGCTCATCTATGGCCATAACATGGCGAGCGGGCTGATGTTCTCCGGGCTGAATGAGTTCGTCTCGAAGGATTTCCGGACGAGCGACCGGAATCTCGCGAATGTCCGCTCCGCCCCGACGCTGACGCTGCACACCCTCTACGGCGGCGAGGCGGTCTATAAGATGTTTGCCGTCGTTGTCACCGACCCGAATGCCCGTGACAACGCCGCGTTCAGCTATCTGCGCACCACCTTCAACGGCAACGGCGATTTCCTCTCCTATGTCGACGAGCTGCGCGACCGTTCCCTCTTCGATTTTGGCGATGTCGATGTCAACGCCGGGGACGAGATCCTCGGACTCTCGGTCTGCACCGTCAAGAGCAAGGTCGGTTTCGACGACGGCCGTCTCGGCGTCTTCTTCCGGAAGGTGCGCAGCGGCGAGTCCACGAATGTCAACATTTCGAAAACTGTGGTGAACAAGGATGCGCTCCTGCCGCTCGCGTGGTATGAGGCGGCCGACGAGACGCCGCACGCCTTCTACACCGACGACGGCTATACCCACCCGACCTGGAATCCGGAAAATGCTTATGGTCCCGGCATCATCACCCCGACCGCGCCGCCGACCACGCCGGGCACGCCGACCACCGGCAGTACGCCGGGCGATATCACCACCGGTTCCATCAACAGCGAGACAACCGGCACGACACCGGTGACAACGCCGGCTACCGGCAATTCCCCGGAATCGACTGCGCCGCCGGTCGTCACCGACCCGCCGACTACCGAAACCGCACCGCCGACCGAGCCGGAACCGACCGATTCCGAGCCGGCGCCGACCGAGCCGACCACCACTACCTCGCGGACGCTGCCGCCGCTGACCCTGCCGGGGCAGAACACGACGGCGCCCGAGACGGACAGGACCGAGCCGGCAGCCTGAAAACCGGTGGCATAGCATGTGAAAACAAGCCCCGTCCGGTTCCCGGCGCTGTCCGGAGCCGGGCGGGTGTCAGCAGGCAACCTGTCCGACACCGTCGGGCAGGCCGTTTGCTGTGAAGGAGGATATTCGTTTCATGTCTCAGCCCAAAGAAATTCTGCTCATCAAGAACGGAGAGCTGGCGCTCAAGGGGCTAAACCGCGGTTCCTTTGAGGACGTGTTGGTCAAGAATCTCCGACGGCGGCTGCGCCCGCTCGGGCCCTTCCGTTTCCGGAAGGCGCAGTCGACCATTTACATAGAACCGGAATCGACGGAAATCGACCTCGACGAGGCCTGCGACCGGGTGTCGCGGGTGTTCGGCATCTCGGCCTTCAGCCGTGCCCGTGTGGTCGAGAAATCCATGGAGGCGATTCTCGAGGCCGCACCCGGCTGTCTCGCGGAGGCGCTCCGGGACGCCCGCAGCTTCAAGGTCGAGTCCAAGCGCAGCGATAAGGCCTTCCCGCTGACCTCGCCCCAGATCAGCGCCGAGGTCGGTGGCCGGCTGCTCGAGCATTTCCCGCATCTGCGGGTGGATGTGCGCCGGCCCGAGGTGCTTGTGATGGTGGAGATCCGGGATTTCGGCGCCTATATCCACGCGGCCCAGCTTCCCGGAGCGGGCGGAATGCCGGTCGGAACCGGCGGCCGTGCCGCGCTGCTCATCTCGGGCGGTATCGACTCACCGGTCGCGGGCTATATGATGGCAAAACGCGGCATTGAGCTGACTGCCGTCCATTTCGCCTCCCCGCCCTATACGAGCGAGCGGGCGGAGCAGAAGGTGATCTCGCTGCTCGAACAGGTGGCGCAGTATGCCGGGCGCATCTCCCTGCACATCGTTCCCTTCACCCATATTCAGGAGGAGATCGGCCGCTGCTGTCCGGAGGAGCTGTTCACGCTGGTGATGCGCCGCTTCATGATGCGGATCGCGACAGCGGTCGCGAGGGCGGAGGACTGCGGCGCACTGATCACCGGCGAGAGCGTCGGTCAGGTCGCGAGCCAGACCATCCCGGCGCTCGCCTGTACCGATGCCGCGACCGATCTGCCGGTGTTCCGGCCGGTGATCGGCATGGACAAGGAGGAGATTGTGACCATCGCGCGCAGAATCGGCACGATGCCCAGCTTCTTGCCCGCAAGCACCTTCGATTTCATCTTGCAGATGGGCGTTTCAATCTCGACTTCCTCGGTAGGCAGATCGCGAGTGACTTCGTAGACCATCAGCGTGGAAATTTCTTCCAGCAGCTCACGGAATTCCTTGGGACCCGTTTCCTTCTTGCGCATGATGGTCAGCTTATGCTGAATCAGCGGATGGTTGAGAACGTGTACTTGACTCATGGGGATGCCTCCTTTATTTTTTCCGAGGGTACCAGAGTGGTTTACAGCGATATTATAGCATTCTCAAATTCATTTTGCAAGTATTTTTGCAGATTCCGCAAAAATTTGATTCATATGCGCGGAAAATCGCACTTTTCTCCTATTAGATATGCAATATTTCGCGACGACCATGCATTTTTGTGCTGCTGGTTCTGTTCAAAAATCAACATTGACAGCGCGAAGTGATTGACATACAATAGTCTTATCCTATTATATAGGAGCAGCTTTTCGCCAGCGCCCAATTTGACCCGGTGCATCCTCTTGTCTGAAAAATGTCAAATTGCGTGTTTAGGCGTCAGAACATGATAATATAATTGGAGGAAACTGAAATGCTGCCTGTGATTGGGGTTACAGCAAGTGTGTCGGACGATCGCCTTTCGTTTCAGCAGAAGCGGATGTACTGCGAGGCGATTTCCGCGTGCGGCGGACTGCCGCTGATTCTGCCGCCGCAGGAAGATGTGTCGCGCGCATCGCAGGTGCTG
>USLV01000090.1 GCA_900555705.1 uncultured Oscillospiraceae bacterium
ACGAGATGTAGAGAGGTCTCGTGGGCTCGGAGATGTGTATAAGAGACAGGCGTTATGCCGTTATAACTGTTCTGCTGGTGGCCGGTACACTTTATGCCCTGCTTTGTTTCGGCGCTTCCCCGATTGTATCGGTGTTCAACAGCGAGCGTAACGAACTGCTGCAACAGCTCGCAGTCGACGGCATGCGGCTGTATTTTTCCGGCATCGTGTTTGCTGGTCTGAACATCCTGCTTTCCACAGTATTCGCAGCTACCGAGCGGGGTGTCCCCGCTCACATTCTCTCTCTGCTGCGCGGCCTGTTGCTGATCATCCCGTTTGCGCTGTTGCTCGCCGCTCTCTGGGGAATCACCGGGATCTGGCTGGCTTTTCCGGCTGCCGAGTTGCTGACCACTGTAGCCGCTCTTCTGTTGTATGCGGCCTCGCGGAAACATCGAATGGAAGCATAACATGTTTTACCATATGTATATTATGCATCTATAATACAAACAAGGGCGCTGTCTTGTGACAGCGCCCCCCATTTATATAGAGTACTATTCCAAAATATAAACATTCATCGTCCTGCGGCCAAACTGGATACACTCTTCATAGGTATCCATATAGAGATCCGCCACAATCCGTCCCGCTCTGGCCGCGCCGCCGGTATCCCCGGCAATCGCATATCCATAGACGTAAGAGCCGTCGGCAGAAACGATATAGAGCTTTGTCCCATAGGGGATAACCGCCGGATCAACCGCTACCACACCGACCTGGGCTTTCACCCCGGTCGAGCAAACTGTGCCGCAGAGACCCCGATCGCTGGTATAGGCAGTGGCCTTGCCGGAGAGCACCGAGCGATAGTTTACCGGCTGACCCGCCTCATCCAGCTCAATATCAAAGGGGGCAGGCGACATCGCCGCACCGACAACCGTTCCCACCAGCTTCACCGCATCCACCGCCGGCGTGATCTCCTCGCTGACAAGCTCGCTGTCGACCAGCTCGCCATCTACATACCGATCCCGGTACACACGGCGAACCTCACCGTTTTTGCCCTTTTGTTTCCAAACAACGCGGCCTTTGGCCAGCGTACTCGTATACTCCG
Organism: uncultured Oscillospiraceae bacterium; assembly: GCA_900555705.1. Lineage (GTDB taxonomy): Bacteria > Bacillota > Clostridia > Oscillospirales > Acutalibacteraceae > UMGS1858. Next base: position 1,079 of record USLV01000090.1, read on the forward strand.
TTTTGGTCTGATAGCTGAGCGCTTCCGTTTCCGAACGCTCCTGATAATCCACTCGCTCAACGCAAATGGTCAGTCCGTCGCTGATGAATTTCTCCGTTTCGACATTCGTGACATCATCCTCGCCGACCTCAACGCCGACCTTCTCGAGAACATCCCCGACCGTCCCGCCGGTCATCCGAACCGAACGGGTCGCGCCGTCAACCGTCACATGCACCGTCACCGCACGGTTAATCTCCAGCTCGCTGAGTGCCGTATTGGCACGCCGCACCTCGTCATCCGCCGCTATTTCCAGATCCGCCGCCTGCAACGCCGACTCCGTGTCATTCGACAGGGTCATCACAACATGGCGGTCGTCGCCGTCGATAATGGTGACGGCATGCATATGAATGGAAACATAGGTAATCATCACGGCGCTCAGCACAGAGAGGACAGCCACAGCAAACAGCCGGCTGCGCAACATATGTGTCAGCGCCTTTCCCAATCGAGATAGGGTATCCATCCAATCTCCCTTTCCTGTATAAACAGTTCATTCCTTGATGGTTCCCGGTCACTGGGGGGTATTATACGGTCATCTGCGCCTAGTGTCAACCGGGATAAATCCGCTTTTTTTGGTTATACTAAACAAACATCCCGTCGTTTTTCCGTTCTCCCCTCCTTTGGCCGTCGCTCTGTTTCCGGCCTTTTTTCGTTCGCTTTACCATGGCTTTCAGTGGATATTTCTGGTCATTCCGTTCAAATATAGCCCTGGTTACGCATCTCTTTCTAGACAACTATTCTTCGGGCAATCCAATTATTCCCAAATTTGGAAATAATATTTCCGCCTAGCTAAAATTTTAAAAATTTTGTGCAACCGGACAAAAATGCCCTTCTCAAAGGGGCTGTTCACCCCCTTGAAACGCTGATTTTTGCTGTTTTGATCGCTTTTTTTAAAAAAGTGATGAATAATACAGGCGCAAAAATGCATATTTATTTGTTTTTTAAAAAATTTCCAGTTATTTTGTTTGAAAACCCCATGAATTTTTTTGGGAGATTTCCTTTGCCCCACCGTCGCATTTGTCTCCAAGGTCCGATTTTATTGGATATTCGCAGACGGCTGCGAGGCTGTGTCCTCCGGGCAGCCGAAACCACCCGGTATCGTATCGGAAAATATGCTTATATAACCTATATAATAATAGGTGCTCTTTTCGGGAAATCGCGGGCAAACTGACAAATTGCAGAAATCGGCGGAATTTTTCTTGCAAATTGGAAACAAATACTATACAATATGGAATGGAAGTTTTTTGTCTTTATTTTAACAATACCGATAGAGAGGAAGTCTTATCATGAGCTATCTCAGCAAAAAGAACGTCGAAGATCTCCAGGTAAAGGGCCGTCGCGTGCTGGTTCGCTGCGATTTCAATGTACCGCTGAAAAACGGCGTGATCACGGACGAGAACCGCATCGTTGCTGCGCTGCCCACCATCCAGTACCTGATTGACCAGGGTGCCAGAGTGATCCTCTGTTCCCATCTCGGCAAGCCGAAGGGCGAGCCGAAGCCGGAATATTCCCTTGCTCCGGTGGCGACGCGCCTTTCCGAGCGCCTGGGCAAGCCCGTCGTCTTCGCGGCGGACGACACCGTCGTTGGCGACAACGCGAAGAAGGCGGTTGCGGAGATGAAGGATGGCGACGTCGTTCTGCTCGAAAATACGCGCTATCGTGCGGAGGAAACCAAGAACGGCGAGGCCTTCTCGAAGGATCTGGCCTCCCTCTGCGATCTGTTTGTCAATGATGCGTTCGGGGCGGCTCACCGCGCCCACTGCTCGACCGTCGGTGTGGCTTCTTTTGTAGAGGCGTCCGCCAATGGTTATCTGATGGCAAAGGAGATTCAGTTCCTCGGTGCGGCGGTCGAAAATCCGGTTCGCCCGTTTGTCACCATTCTCGGCGGCGCCAAGGTGGCCGACAAGCTGAACGTCATCGAAAATCTGCTGAACAAGGCCGACACGCTGATCATCGGCGGCGGCATGGCCTATACCTTCCTTGCAGCGAAGGGTTACAACGTCGGCACCTCCCTCCTCGACGAGGAGAAAATCGACTACTGCCGCGAGATGCTCGCGCGCGCTGAGGAGAAGGGCGTCAAGCTGCTGCTGCCGGTCGACTGTGTCACGGCGGCGGAATTCCCGAATCCGATTGATGCCGAGATCGAGACGGTTGTTGTTGCGGCGGACGCCATTCCGTCCGATCGGATGGGCCTCGACATCGGTCCGAAGACCGCTGAACTGTTTGCCGAAGAGGTGAAGAACGCGAAGACGGTTGTCTGGAACGGCCCGATGGGTGTTTTTGAGAACCCGGTTCTCGCGAAGGGCACCATCGCGGTGGCGAAGGCACTGGCCGAGACCGACGCGACCACCATCATCGGCGGCGGCGATTCGGCGGCGGCGGTCAATACGCTGGGCTACGGCGACAAGATGAGCCACATCTCGACCGGCGGCGGCGCCTCCCTCGAGTTCCTCGAGGGCAAAGAGCTCCCCGGCATTGCGGCGATGAGCGATAAATAAGATTGCCGATTTCACAAATGCCGTTTCAAAAACGGCATTTGTCATATATCTTCAAAAAAGAAAGGACATTTGTTATCATGCGGAAATATGTGATTGCGGGCAACTGGAAAATGAATAAGACCCCGGCAGAGGCGACCGCTCTGATCGAAGAGCTGAAACCCCTCGTCTCGGACGCGTCCTGTGACGTGGTCGTCGGTGTACCGTTTGTGGATCTTCCGGCCGCGCTCGACGCGGTGAAGGGCAGCGCCATCGGTGTTGCGGCGCAGAACTGTCACTGGGAGAAGTCCGGCGCTTTCACCGGTGAGGTTTCGGCCGACATGCTCCGCGAGATGGGGGTCGGCTATGTCATTCTCGGCCACAGCGAGCGCCGCACCTATTTCGGCGACACCGACGTGACGGTGCAGAAGCGTGTCCGCGCCGCGCTCGACGCCGGCCTGACCGTGATTCTCTGTGTCGGTGAATATCTCGAGCAGCGCGAGCAGGGCATCACCGGCGAGGTCTGCGCGATGCAGACCAAGATCGCGTTGGGCGGTGTCTCGAAGGAGGAGCTGGCCCGTGTCATCATCGCCTATGAGCCGGTCTGGGCCATCGGCACCGGCCGCACCGCGACCGCTGAGCAGGCCAACGAGGTCTGTGCCCTCATTCGTGCAACCGTTGCCGGTCTCTATGACGAGGCTGCTGCCGATGAACTGGTAATCCAGTACGGCGGGTCGATGAACGCCGGAAATGCGGCCGAGCTGCTTGCACAGCCGGATGTCGACGGCGGCCTGATTGGCGGCGCTTCTCTGAAGGCGGCCGACTTCTCCACCATCGTGCACGCTGCACACTGATCGTCCGCATCGAAAAGGAGCATAGCATTATGAAAAAACCGCTCACCCTCATCATTATGGACGGTTTCGGTATCAATCCCGACACCTACGGCAACGCTATCGACGCGGCCAAAACGCCCAATCTGACCCGCCTGTTTGCCGAAAACCCCTTCACGACTATCGGCGCTTCCGGCCTCGATGTCGGACTGCCGGACGGCCAGATGGGCAACAGCGAAGTCGGCCACACCAATATCGGTGCCGGTCGCGTGGTTTACCAGATGCTGGTCCGGATCTCGAAGTCGATTCAGGACGGCGATTTCTTCGAGAACAGGGTGCTGCTCGCCGCCATGGATAATTGCAAAAAGGCGGGGACAGCGCTCCATCTGATCGGCCTGCTCTCCGACGGCGGTGTGCACAGCCATATCGAGCATCTCTACGGGCTGGTTGAGATGGCGAAGCGCAGCGGCGTGGAGAAGGTCTATATCCATGCGCTGATGGACGGCCGCGATGTACCGCCGACCTCCGGTGTCGATTATATGGCCGCCTGTTGCGAAAAACTTCAGGAGATCGGCGTCGGCAAGATCGCGACCGTCATGGGCCGCTACTACGCCATGGACCGCGACTTCGCCTGGGATCGCGTGGAAAAAGCCTATGCCGCGATGGTTTACGGCGAGGGACAGAAGGCCGCCTGTCCGGTGCAGGCGATGAAGGCTTCCTATGCGGCGAATGTGACGGACGAGTTTGTTGTGCCGACCGTGATTGATCCGGAGGGCACCATCCGCGAAAACGACAGTGTTGTCTTCTTTAACTTCCGTCCCGACCGCGCGCGGCAGATCACCCGCACCTTCGTTGACCCGGCGTTCACCGGCTTCGAACGGAAAAACGGCTTTTTCCCGCTGCACTATGTCTGCATGACGCCGTATGACGCGACCATGCCGAATGTCTCGGTCGCCTTCGAGCCGCAGGTGCTCGACATGACGATGGGCGAATATCTCAGCAAGCAGGGACTGACCCAGCTCCGTATCGCGGAGACGCAGAAATACGCCCACGTCACCTTCTTTTTCAACGGCGGCGAGGAGCGAACCTTTCCCGGTGAGGATCGCGTGCTGATCCAGTCGCCGGATGTTCCGACCTTTGACCTTCAGCCTGAGATGAGCGCCTATCCCGTCTGTGACGCGGTCGTCGACCGCATCCGTTCCGGCGAATACGACGTTATCATCCTGAATTTCGCAAACTGTGATATGGTCGGCCATACCGGCGTCTTCGAGGCGGCGGTGGCCGCGGTCGAGGCGGTGGATACCTGTGTCGGCCGCGTCGTTGAGGAGACGCTCGCCATGGGCGGCAGCGCCATCATCACAGCGGATCACGGCAACGCCGACAAGATGCAGGAACCGGACGGCAGCCCGTTCACGGCACACACCACCTTCCCGGTTCCCTTCTGTGTCGTCGGCCATCCCTGTTCGCTCCGTGAGGGCGGCCGGCTCGCCGACATCGCGCCCACCATGCTGTCGATTCTCGACCTGCCGAAACCTGCCGAGATGGACGGCGAATCGCTGATCGTCTGATTTCGCCCGTACGATAAAAGCGACCCGGATTCCAAC
>USLV01000091.1 GCA_900555705.1 uncultured Oscillospiraceae bacterium
TCCGCGGCCGGGAAACCGATCGGCAGACCGTCTCCTACGGCCTGCAGCCCGCTGATTACACCGCCGCCGATATCGCGGTGGACGCGGGCGGTACCAGCTTCACTGTTACGGCGCCGTCCGGAGAGAGCCGCCGCTTCACCACCCGCCTGCTTGGCGCCCATGTCATCCAGAATCTCATCGGCTGCATCGCGGTCGCGCATACGCTCGGCATCCCGCTCGAGCAGCTCGTCTATCCTGTCCGGATGCTGAAGCCGGTGCCCCATCGGCTCCAGCTGCTGCCGAACGGCTATATCGACGACGCCTATAATGCGAATCCCGCCGGTTTCCGCGCAGCGCTCGATGTGCTGAGCGGCTTCGACGGCCAGCGGGTGCTCGTCACCCCCGGTATGGTTGAGCTCGGCGAGCGGCAGGACGCACTCAACCGGGAGCTCGGCGTCTATGCCGCCTCCCGCTGCGACTATGCCGTGCTGGTCGGCGAGCGGCAGGCGCCGCCGCTCCGCGAGGGCCTGCTCGAAGGCGGCTTTCCTGCGGAACGCATCTATGTGGCGCGCACCTTACAGGATGGGCTGGCGCATCTCGGCGGTCTGCCTGCTGAGGGTGGCCGCACCGTTCTGCTGGAAAATGATCTGCCGGATAACTTTTGAGCCTTGGAAGGGACGATAGCCATATGAAAACAAGAGTTGCAGTGCTGTTCGGCGGTCGAAGCGTCGAGCACGAGGTATCCATCATCTCCGGCCTGCAGGCCTATCACGCGATCGACCGGGATCGTTATGAGCCGCTCGCCGTGTACATCTCCAAAGACAACAGCTTCTATGTCGGCGAAGGAATCGATCAGATCGAATCCTATAAAAACATGCCGCAGTGCCTTGCGCGGGCGACCCGTGTGCTGCCGATCGCGGCGGGCGGCGGCACCGTCGAGCTCATTCGCTACCCGATGAAAAAATTCGGCAGCAATGTGGTGGCTACTTTTGACGTTGCGGTACCGGTTGTGCACGGTACCAATGTCGAAGACGGCACCTTGATGGGACAGCTCGAGTTGCTGGGTGTCCCCTACGCCGCCTGCGACGTCACCAGCTCCGCCGTCGGCATGGATAAATTCCTGATGAAAGCGGCGCTTCGGCAGGCGGCACTGCCTGTGCTCGAGGCGGTACAGTATAGTGGCCGGGAGATCGCGATCGAGGGCGACCGCGTCCTCGATGAGGTTGAGAGCCGGTTTGCCTATCCCGTCATCGTCAAACCAGTTAACCTTGGCTCCTCGGTCGGTATCTCGAAAGCCGGGGATCGCGCCGCGCTGCGCGCCGCGCTGGATGAAGCCAGCGGTTTCTCCGCCCGGGTGCTGATCGAACCCGCTGTCACCCATCTGCGCGAAATCAACTGTGCGGTGCTCGGCGACGCAGACGAGGCCATCCCCTCCGTCTGCGAGCGGCCGGTCAACACCGACGACATCCTCAGCTATCGCGACAAGTATATCAGCGGCGGCAAGGGCGGCGGAAAATCCGGCGGCATGAGCAGTCTCAAGCGCATCTGTCCGGCGGATATCCCCGATGAGCTCACCAAAACCGTGCAGGAGCTGGCTGTCAAAACCTTCCGCGCGCTTGGCTGCACCGGCGTCGCCCGTATCGATTTTCTCAACGATACCGAGAGCGGCGAGCTCTGGGTCAATGAGATCAACACCATTCCCGGCTCTCTCGCCTTCTATCTCTGGGAGGCCGCGGGTATCTCCTTTGCCGAACTGATGAACCGCCTGATTGAGTTGGCCTTCAAGCGGCACCGGGAACGGGAAGCACTCACCTTCCAGTATGACACCAATATCCTCGACGGCTTCGGCGGCGCCAAGGGCGCCAAATCCGGCGGCAAAGCCTGATACAAATATAAGACGCCCCTTCCATTGTGGATTATCCGCAATGGAAGGGACGTTTTCGCTGGGCCGCCAAAAGCAGACCTCCGCCGTGCTCTTCCGGGCACGGCGGAGGCGCTTCTGATTGTCAATTGATTATTCGTGATCGTCCGAATCGTTCTTTCCGAACAGTTCATCCAGCGAAACTGCATTCTCCTCGCCATCATGGGCAGCCGCTTCGCCGTTGTCAAAGATCGGCATGCCCTCCGTATCCGTCTCTTCCTCTTCCGACTCCTCATCCTTCGGCTTGCGAATCAGGAAGAAGTAGACCATCAGGCCCGCCGCAATCAGCAGCAGGATACCGATCACCAGAATGGCAATCGCCAGCGCGGAGACGGGCCGCATATCCGTATCGTCATCCCCGGGCGCCGCCGTTTCGGTCGCCTCGGTTCCGGATACTTCTCCGACCATACTTCGCGTTATAGTCGTAGAATAAGAAGGGAAGGACATCTCGCCAGTCGTGCGGACGGTATTCTGCTTCGTTGGTGCTTTTGTCGTCGTAACAACCGGCTGCGGAGAAGTTGGCACACTCGGCGGAGGATTTGTCACAGCCGGGCCCAGATTCAGCGTTGCCGTCGCTCCGTCATAGCTCAATACACGGCCATCAAAGGGCTCCAGCGTACAGACCACTTTATTCGGCTTATTGGCAACCGAGAGAACCAGTTTTCCAAGCGTATCCGTCTTCTGTGGTGCATAGACGTTGCCATCCACCTGAAAGACCAGAGGTGCACCGGCGACTCCCTGGCCATTTTCATCTTTCACGAACGCCTGAATGGTATTCTCACGATAGGTCAGCTCAATTGTTGTGCTCAGAACCTCTTTTGCAGTCGGCTCAGTCGGTTCGGCCGTCGTGATTGCAGAAGTGGTCGTCGGATCAGTTTTCGTCGTGATATTACCATCCGGGACATTCTCCGTCGTCTCAACGGTAGCAATCGTCGTATTGACAGCGTCCCCGGTCTCCTCCGCCGGCACACCGAGCGGCAGAATCAGACACAAAGCGGTCGCCGTCATCGCACAAATCCATTTCTTCATTCCTGATTTCTCCCCTATTTCATCACAGCATTATCACTCAGCGTCCGCCCAAAAAGAGAAAACGCGTCGCTTTTGTTTTTCGAAGTGCAGCCGCCGAAATCAACGCCAGCAAAAGCACCAGCGCCGGTACCAGCAGCAGCGACACTATCGGCGGGAGCCACCGCATCACCGGCGTCAGCAACAATACAAACAGCTCATGAATCAAATAGACACCAAAGGACAGACCCGCGAGGGAAGCCGCCATCTGTGAGCTGGGACGCCCAGTATCCGAAGCTCGGAAAAACAGAAACACACAGGCAGCCATCACCACCACGTTCGGCATGAAATATTGATAAAACACACCGTTCAACTCGCCCGCCCCAAGCGTCATCATATAGGTGGCCGCGGTCGTCACCAACGCCGCTGCCGCGTAACCGACTACCAGCCAGCGACGGCGCGGAATCTTTTCGGTCGTCGCCAGCACCCAGCCAAGCAGCACATACCCGATATAACCGCCGAGGAAATCCGGATTCGCGTAAGTTTGCAGCGACAGCTCCGGCAGCAGCCCGGCCAACGCGCGCCAAAGTGAGCTGAACACAAACCAGAGCCCCAGCCCATAGATCAGCAGCCGACGAGGAGCATGCTTCACGAGCAGCCGCAGAAAGGGCAATAATAAGTATATGATCAGCAGGGCATACAAATACCACAGATGCACCGCTGCGGGCTGGCTCACCAGCGAGCGCAGCGCCTTTGCCAGGACAAATTCGTCCTCCGGACGCAAAATCGACGGCCAGACGGTCTGCAAAACTATCTGCCAGAGGGCGCGGAAAAGCAGATAGACAACCGACCAGACAGCCAGCGGTACGGCAATCCTCACCACACGATGCCGCAAAATCCCGCGCGGGGAAAGCGAACGATCGTCTCCCAGGAGTAGCGCTCCTGTCAACATAAAATAGACCGGTACCGCAAAGCGAGAGGCGGAATCCAGCAGATTCGCGAGGTGCCAGACAAAACCCGGCATCTGCCCATCCGCTGCCAAATCCGTCACCAGCACCGCACAGACATGGATCAGCACAACCCCCACCATGGCGGCAAGGCGCAGCGAATCCAAATACGCGATACGGCTCGGTTTCTGAACCTGTTCCATGCCATTCTCCTTTTTCAGCAGAAATGTACATAAAAGATCAGTATTCAGTATAAGGAAAATACCGCAAAATTGCAACAGCCAATATCTCACAAAATATGACAGCGCGCCATTCTCTTTTTGTGCATTCCACTTTATTTGTTATAAGTTTAACAATACCTCTTGCTTTTTTTCTCAGAACAGTGTATAATAAAAGTGTTCCAAATGGCACAGTTTTGGAGGCTATATGAACGTATTCACCCCCTTACATCCCGCATTACGTTCTCTGTTCCTGTTTGAGAACGTGGACGAGTCCGAGCGACAGGCGCTTGCCGCTCTGCTTTCCCCGCCCGAAACTTTCGAGAAGGGGGAAGTCATCTATTCCGCCGATGCTTTTCGTCGGGCAATGGGTGTGGTGCTGACCGGCGGCGTTCGGGTATACCGCGTTGGAGAACACGGCCAGCGCCTGCTGATGAACCGGCTGGAGCCGGGGGATACCTTCGGCGTTGCCGCCCTCTTCGGCGGCGACAGCTATGTGACAGATATTGTAGCCGCCCACCGCTCGCAGATTCAGTTTATTCGACAGGAGCAGATTCTCTCGATGATCCGGCAGGATGCGCGGATTGCGGAAAACTATATTCGCTTCCTCTCCGACCGCATCCGGTTTCTCAACAGCCGTATCACCGGTCTTTCCGGCGGCTCGGCGAACGAACGGCTGCTCGCCTTTCTTCGCACACACGCCGATTCCACCGGCGCCGTTTCACTTCCGGGCGGCATGAGCGAGCTGTCACAGCTATTGGATATGGGCCGTTCCAGTCTTTACCGTTCGTTGGATTCTCTCGAACAGGCGGGGCTGCTCCGCCGCGAGGGCAAAACCATATATTACCTTTCAGAAGGAGAACACAACACATGAACAAAGCACGTAAATGGATTGCCGCTTTTTTGGCTGTCGCCGCCCTGGCGCTTCCACTGGCTGGCTGTTCCACAGAAGAGAACCCTTCCTCGACCGGCTCCACTACGACCACCAAAACGCCGGAATCCTCCACGGAAAAGGCGGAGGTACGCGTCGCCGCAATCAAAGGGCCGACCGGCGTCGGCATGGTTAACCTGATGAGCAGAAGCGACGCAGCGGAAACCGACAACGACTACACTTTTACCATTGCGTCCTCGCCGGATGAGGTGGTCGGCAAATTCTCGACCGGCGACGTCGATATCGCCTCGGTGCCCACCAATCTCGCCGCCACGTTGAGTCAGAAGACCGGTGGCAATGTGCGGATGTTGGCCGTCAACACCAAAGGGGTGTTGTATATTCTGGAGAACGGCGAGAACATTTCTTCGGTCGCCGACCTGAAGGGCCGGACGATCTATTCCACCGGCGAGGGCTCCAATCCGGAATACGTTCTGCGCCATATTCTCTCGAAAAACGGTCTGGATCCGGACAAGGATGTCACACTGAAATTTGTGACGGAAAACGAGGAACTGGTGACACTGCTCGCCACCGGTGAGGCGGAAATCGCCATGGTGCCCGAGCCCAATGTGACCGCTGTGCGGAGCAAAAATGCCAATATCCGCATCGCGCTCAGCATGACCGACGAATGGGACGCGCTCGACGAAGGCAGCAGCCTGCTGATGGGCTGTGTGATCGCCCGCGCCGATTACGTCGAGGAGAACCCGGAGGCAGTCAACGCTTTCCTGCGCGAATACAAGGCGTCCATCGAGGCCGTGTCGGCAGATGTGGACGCGGCCGCCGCACTCTGCGAGCAGTACGGCATCATTCCGAAGGCCGCCGTCGCGAAGCAGGCGATCCCGAACTGCAACATCACCTATCTCGCGGGACAGGAGATGAAAGACAGCATCAGCGGCTATTTCCAGGTGCTGTTCGAGGCTGGTCCCAAATCCATCGGAGGGAAGCTGCCGGATGACAACTTCTACTATCTCGGCTAAACTGAAAGCCATCGCCGCTGCCGCCGGGGTCGGGCTGTTCTGGCTC
>USLV01000092.1 GCA_900555705.1 uncultured Oscillospiraceae bacterium
CGAGATGTAGAGAGGTCTCGTGGGCTCGGAGATGTGTATAAGAGACAGCTCCTCTATGGTCTGATTCTCGACTCATGGTATGTTGTCGGCTTTGTCCAGCCATTTTCTCCGAAAGCGGCGCTCGCGGCCTACGCCGCCGGTCTGCCCTTCACCCTTGTCCATGCTGTCTCCACTGTGTTGTTCCTGCTGCTCATCCAAAAAAGCTGGAGTCGGAAAATCCGCCGGATCCAGCAAAAATTCGGCCTTTGACCGATTATACCAAAACACCTCCGTAGCTTTCGCTTGCGGAGGCGTTTCAGTTTGGCGAAAATGTCCGTCTAACGCCGCCCATTTTCTTCAAACTAAACAAACGTGGGGAAAATCTCATCCGATTACCCCACGTTTGACCGCCTGCGGGCGGGATATCCGCTGCGCTCGATGCGGAGAGGGAACCCTGACGGTTCCCCCTCCACACCTCCCCTTCCCTCCGTTTTCTTACGGAACAATTGGAAACGCCTCCGTAGCTTTCGCTTGCGGAGGCGTTTACTCTTAATAGATTCCATTCGTGCTGTCCTCGGCGGCGAGGACAGGCTGCGGCGTCTCCATAACCGCCGGATCGGTCTCAGCTGCCTGACCCGCCAGTCCCTTTTTCCGCCAGCCGCCGCGTCGGTAGAGCACCGCCGTCACCAGCGCGCCGAGCGTCCAGGAAACCAGCAGCGAGATGAAGGTGGACTCCGGACGGCCGTTCGGATAGTCCGCGCTCCGGGTGAGCCAGGCGATGCCGTAAGCCACCGGCACCCGGACAACCACCGTCGTAATCAGCGAAATCCACATCGGGGTCATCGTATCGCCAGCGCCGCGCATCACGCCGGACAGGCTCTGTGTCACCGCCATCGCGACATAGCCGACCGCCAAAATCTGCATCATATGCATGCTGAGATCGACCAGCTCGGTCGTATCGGTGAATACGCTCATCAGATTCTTGCCGAACAGCAGAATCAGAATGGTGACCGCAAGCGAAACGCCTGTCGCCATCAGTGTGCCGTCCCGGGTTCCGCGGCCAACCCGGTCGAGTCGTCCCGCACCGATATTTTGTCCGGCATAGGTCGTCATCGCACTGCCGAAGGAGAAGTTCGGCATCATGGCAAAACCATCTACCCGCATGACAATCACGTTGCAGGCGATCACCATCTCGCCGAAGCTGTTGGTCAGCGACTGCACCACAATCATCGCGAGCGAGAAGATCGCCTGGGTCACGCCGGAAGGAAGTCCTAACCGGATGAGCTGGAACACATACTGGCGGGAGGGTCGCAGCATGTGCCGGTTGAAATCGAAAATCGCCCGCATCCGCGCGAGCTTCACCAGACACAGTACAGCAGAAACACCCTGCGCAATCACAGTCGCGAGCGCCACACCGGCGACTCCCATTCTGAATCCCGCCACAAACCAGATGTCCAGTCCCACATTCAGGACGGTTGAGACCAGCAGAAAGCCGAGCGCTGAAAGGGAATCCCCGAGGCCGCGCAGAATGCCGGACAGAATATTATAATAGGAAAAGCCTGCGATACCGAGGAAGAAAATCAGCAGGTAGTCCTCGCACCACCCAAAAATCGAAGCAGGCGTGTTGAGCATCGCCAGCAGTGGCCGCGTCACCAGCGTGCCGACCGCCATGATAACCACCGAAACGACAGCCGTCAGCGTTACACAGACGCCGATTGACCGGGACAGCTGTTCCCGGTCCCGCGCGCCGAAATACTGCGCCACCATGATGCCGGCGCCGGTTGCAATCCCAACAAACAGCGCCAGCAGCAGATTCAGGATCGGCGCCGCGCTGCCAACGGCAGCGAGTGCATTGTCTCCCACGTATTTGCCGACCACGATCGAATCAGCGGTATTATAGAGCTGCTGTGCGATATTGCCAATCAGCATCGGCACGGCAAATTCCGCAATCCGTTTCCAGGGCGCACCCTCTGTCATATCCTTTGGGGCAAACAGTTCCCCGAGCCTCGACATCCAAAGCCCCTCCTCCGTTTCTTCCGCGGCACACCGCAGAAGAGAATATGCCTTGTTCAGGTAGTAAAAATTTAGTATAGCATATTTTTCAATCGGAGGCAACCTGTTTCTGCAAGAACGACGGACAAATGCTACTGAGAGAGCGTCCCAACGCTTTCAAAGCTCGTGTGTTCGCTGCGCAGATCGAAAAGCAGCTGTCCCCGATGCATGAAGCGGAACCGCGCCGGACAGGAGGGACGCTCATGGATTGTACGGGTCATCGTGCCGTTCTGCGGCGCCGCCAGCGGATGCCCCTGCCCCGCCTGCACATCTACACGCAGGCAGTCCATCCCCTGCTGCAAAATCAGCCGCCTCTCATCGCAGGCCAGCACCCGTGCGCCGCGATAGGTGGCGAGACGATATTCCCGTCCCTCCCACCAGACAACGGCGATACAGCCCCGAAACCGAATCCCCGCAAAGGGGATTTCCGCTGCCGAGGCCATCACCGACAGCGGCACCGGGAAATCATTACTCTGTACCCAGTTATAGGCGCGCGGAAAGGAGCGGCCGCTGTCCCCCTCGATATAACCGACACCGCCGTTCAGATCAAAGCGCTCGCCGTTGACGATAAGCATCCCTTCCGTCCGGTGGTACAGGCTCACCACCCAATGGCGGCACTCCATCGGGACAAACCGGAACGGTCCCATGATATCCGATCGAAGCGGCGTTAGTCCCGTATAGCGCACCGTCCCCTCTGCCCGCAGCCCCGGCTCCCGGATCGAAAGCCGGATGCCGTGTGGAGAAAAGCGACAGGCTGATGTCGGTGTCGTCTCATAGGAAGCCTTGTCCGTGATGATCTGCAAAAATTTCCGTTCTCCTGCGCGTCCTGTGATCAACGCCACCGTCCGGCCATCCTTCTGATGTTTCCAATAATACCCGTGAAATCCCTCGTTCATGCCTGCATCCCCTTTGTTATCGTTTTATCTCCAGTATGGTTGCCGCAGGCAGGTTTTATCCGAAAAAAAGCGGCCGTCCAAGAGGACGGCCGCTTTTTTATGCTGTTGTCTGATGTTTGGGTCACTCGGCGAAGCCGGAATCCACGAGGCCAACCAGCCCTTCCACCGCGGCCTGCTCATCTGCGCCGTCGGCGATAATCCGGATATTGGTGCCGCCGACGATTCCCAGAGAAAGCACACCCAGCAGGCTCTTTGCATTGACCCGCCGCTCTTCCTTCTCCACCCAGATGGAGGATTTGAATTCATTTGCCTTCTGGATAAAGAAGGTAGCGGGACGCGCATGCAAACCGACCTGATTCTGAACCAAAACCTCTTTGACGTACATGGAAAAAGATCCCCTCTCAGTTTCAAAATCAATGATGACAGACAAATACTATAACAATAGACAATCTGTATTATACCACAATTGTATTCAGCGTCAATCGCCTTTGTCCACCAAAAAGGCGAAAAATCGCAATTTTGGTTCCCTGCCCTATTTTGCCGGTTACGCCAAACCGGCTTTTGGTGAGTTTTACATATTTCGTTGATAACTTTTGTGTGCTATGCAGAGGCAGTTTCCGGAGTCTTTGCCAAATCTTCCCTTATTTTGCCGAATCCCCATCTTTTTCCTCGCCCAGAACCGCGATCCATGCCTGTTCTTTCGGCGTCAGCTCCGCCGTATTCAGCATATCCGGACGTCGCTCCAGGGTGCGCCGGATCGACTGTTCCCGCCGCCATTTCCGAATATTCTCGTGGTGACCGGAAAGCAGAACCTCCGGCACCTCTCGCCCTTCCCAGACGGCAGGGCGGGTATACTGCGGATATTCCAGCAGCCCGGCATAATGGCTCTCATCCATGAAACAGGCCTCCTCCGACAGCACACCCGGCACAAGCCGCGCCACGCAGTCCGCCAGCACCAGAGCCGGCAGCTCGCCGCCGGTCAGCACATAGTCGCCGACCGATATCTGTTCATCCACAAAGGCGTCCAGCACCCGCTCATCCACGCCCTCATAATGCCCACAGAGGATACAGAGGTTCGGCAGTGTCGCAAGCTCTTTCGCCCTTTCCTGTGTCAGCACCGCGCCCTGCGGCGACATATACACAAGATGAGGCCGCGCACCGGCTGCATCACAGACGGCACGAAAACAGTCGGCAATCGGCTGTGGAAACATCACCATTCCCTGTCCGCCGCCATACGGATAATCATCCACCTGCATCTGTCGGTTCAGCGTATAGTCCCGAATCTGGTGGCAGTGTACCTCCAGCACGCCCTTGGCCTGTGCGCGGCCGAGAATGCTCTCCCCCATCACCGCGCCGCACATCTCGGGGAACAGCGTCATAATATCGATTCGCATCAGTCAAACAGTCCTTCCATCGGGCGGATCCGGACAACGCCGCCGTCCACATCCACCGCCATCACCACCGAGGGAATCACGGGAATCAATATCTCCCGCCCGTCCATCGAGAGATGGTAAACATCGTTGGCGCCGGTGGAGCTGACATCCGTCAGCTTGCCGTATTCCTCACCGCTGTCCGCGTCCACCACCCGCAGCCCAATCAGATCGCAGATAAAATACCGACCCTCTTCCAGTCGCAGATCTTCCCGCGCGAGATACAGCACACGTCCGCGCAGTGCTTCAGCCGCCTGCACGGTGTCTACTCCCTCGAGCCGACTGAGGGCGATCCGCTTATGCGGCCGGGATTTCACCCGGACGGGTCGCTCGCCCGTCTCATCCCAATAGAGGGTTTTCAGCGTGGCATACAGCTCCGGGGAATCACACCACGGCTGAACCCGTACTTCCCCCTGCACCCCGTGGGTTCCCACAATCTGTCCTGCTTCCAGATACGGCTTCTTCGGCATGTTGCTCCTCCTTTTTCTGTTCGGCCATCCATTGCTCCCACAAAAACGCCATCCGTTCCCGTTCGCCTTCCACTATCGCAGAGGGAGACACCGTTCCGGCATAGGCCTCCAAACGCCGCCTATGCTCCTCCGCTGCCGCAGCATCACCCCTGCGAAAAAAAGCATAGGCAGCAAAAAACCGCTGAAAAAACGGGTCGTTTTCCCATTCACGCATCCAAACCTGCATTGGCTCGTCCTCCAACAACGCCAGCTGCGATTCCCGGCGCGGGCCGAGCAGCTCCCAAAAGCTGTATTCCAAAAACAGTGCCGTCCGAACCTCCATCGACAGGCTCCAACAGGTACTCAGCAGCTCATAGATCGCCATATAGACCCGCGCTCCCTCCAGACGATCCGCCAGATACCAGCAGCCGATTGCCTTCCAGATGCCGTTATCCGATTCCGGTTCACCCTCGGCAGCAAGCCGCATCCATTCCTCCGGAAGCTCGCTCAGCCGGTTCCCGTCCGCTGCACTTTGCCAGACACGCAGCTGTATTTCCCATCGCCGACGCTCTTCTCCACTTTTCCGGAGCCGGAACACCAGATCTCCCTCGTTCGACCCCAGCTCATTTCCATGCGGGACAGCGCAGAAAACACCCCAGACCAGTCCGAGGGAAACCAACAGCCAGCAAAATCCGGCCCATGGGCTTTCAGACGGCAGCAACGCATAAAACGGCAGCGCCACAAGAGCAGCGAGCAGGTTGGCGACAGCGCCGCCGAGCAGATAACGCGTATATCGCAGCGGTTCTTTCGCTGGCGGCAGCATCCGAACGCCATCGAGAACCGGTCTTTTCCGGGGCTTTTCGAGACGCCATCGCCCGTTCGTCAGCCGAAGCCGCAGGGCTGTATCTCCGGAATGACGCATCCGACACCAGCCGTCGGCGCGTCCTCCCAGGTAGTGGCCGAGAGCATGCGCCAGCCAGTGCAGCAGGCAGGCAATACAGCTGCTGCCGATCAGCCAGAGAATACTCAGCCAATAGGAGTGCCGCTCCAGAAGCTGTGAAAATGGTTCCCGGATCCCATGCGCCAGCAACAGCGCCAGCAACGGCCACAGCATATATAAGGCAAATCGGAAACGTGCGCGCTCCCGCCCGGTTCCTTCCGCCGTCTCCGGCTGCTCCATTGTTCTCTCTCCCCCATTTCCACGGATTCAAAAA
>USLV01000093.1 GCA_900555705.1 uncultured Oscillospiraceae bacterium
GAGAGGTCTCGTGGGCTCGGAGATGTGTATAAGAGACAGAGGTAGAGGGGGGCGCAGAGGATCTGCTGCGCGGTATGAACGCTTTCGGTCTGACCATCGACGAGGGCTTTGTTGCCCCGGGGGAGATTCGGGGGGACTACGCTCCCTATCAGCAGAGCCGACGGGTGGAGATCTACCATGCCTATGTGAAGGATCTCGTGGCGAAGGGGCTTGCCTATCCCTGCTTTTGCAGCGAGAAACAGCGTGCCGCCGCCCGTGAGCAGCAGGAGGCGGACAAGTGCCGAACCGGCTACTACGGCCCGTTCGCGGTTTGCCGTTTGCTGAGCGCGGAGGAGGCGATCACACGGATTGAGGCAGGTGATCCGTATGTGGTGCGTCTGCGCTCGCCCGGCAGCGAGCAGAACCGGATCACCTTCGACGATCTGATCAAAGGGCGGATCGAGATGCCGGAGAACGACGAGGATCTCGTTCTGCTCAAATCCGACGGTGTGCCGACCTATCATTTTGCCCACGCCATCGACGACCATCTTATGCGCACAACCCACGTTATCCGCGGAGATGAATGGATTTCTTCGGTTCCGAAGCATCTCCAGCTCTTTCGCATGCTCGGCTTCAAGCCGCCGAAATACGCGCATGTCAGCCCGATTATGAAGCAGGAGGGGGACAGCAAGCGCAAACTTTCGAAGCGGAAGGATCCGGAGGCTGCGATGCATTTCTATGCGGAGCAGGGCTATCCGGCGGACAGCGTGCTGGAATACCTGATGACGGTCGCCTCGAGTGATTTCGAGGACTGGCGTCGTCGCAACCCTGACGCGCCCCGAACGGACTTCCCCTTTAACCTCAAGAAGATGAGTGTTTCGGGTGCGCTATTCGACATGGACAAGCTGAATGATGTGAGCAAACGAGTGATTTCCGTGATGGATGCGCAGCGGGTGACGCATGAAATCTGCTGCTGGGCGGCAGACTATGATCAGGAGTTCCATGCGCTGCTCGAGCGCGACCGCGCCTATGCCGAGGGGATTTTCTCGATCGACCGCGGCGGCGCGAAGCCGCGAAAGGACATCGCGCGCTGGAGCGATGCGAAGGACTATGCCGCCTATTTTTACGACGAGCTGTTTGACGGCGAATTTGAACTGCCGGAAAACCTGTCGCCTGCCGATGCCAAAGCGGCGCTCAGCGCCTATCGCACGGTCTATGATGAAACGGAGGACAAGCAGGCGTGGTTCGAGACGGTCAAACGCATCTGTCCGCCGCTCGGGTTCTGCCCGGAGGTGCGGGAGTATAAGAAGAACCCGGAGGGGTTCAAGGGACACGCCGGGGATATCAGCACTGTGATTCGGCTTGCTGTCACCGGACGGCGCAACACCCCTGATCTCTGTGCGATCATGCAGCTGCTCGGCCGTGAGCGTGTGCTGCGGCGGATCGATGCGGCGATGGCGAAACTGTGAGTGTGGGAGGAAGAGAGAATGGCGGAAGAGAACAAAGCCCCCGCGGCGGGGAGCAATAATTTTATACATGAGATCATCGACGAGGAGCTGGCGGCGGGCGGCCGTTGCTACGGCCAGACGGTCCACACCCGGTTCCCGCCCGAGCCGAACGGCTATCTGCACATCGGCCACGTCAAGGCGATGTGCATCGATTTCGGGACGGCAGAGAAATACGGCGGCTTGTGCAACCTGCGGATGGACGACACCAACCCCGCGAAAGAGGACGACGAATATGTCCGCGCGATCCAGGAGGACATCCGCTGGATGGGCTTCGACTGGGGAGACCGGTTTTTCTATGCCTCGGACTATTTTGAAACTATGTACGAGTTGGCGGTCGGTCTCATCCGCAAGGGACTGGCCTATGTCTGTGAGCTGACGCCGGAGCAGATGCGGGAGAATCGAGGCGATCTGACACATCCGGCGGTCAGTCCCTATCGAGAGCGTCCCGTCGAGGAGAGCCTCGACCTGTTCGCACGAATGCGGGCGGGTGAGTTCCCGGACGGCGCGATGACGCTTCGCGCGAAGATCGATCTCGCGAGCGGCAACTTCAATATGCGTGATCCCGCGCTCTATCGGATCAACCATGCGGAGCATCACCGTCAGGGAAACAAATGGTGCATTTATCCGATGTACGACTATGCGCATCCAATCGAGGATATGATCGAAGGAGTGACGCATTCGCTCTGTTCGCTGGAGTTCGAAAACCACCGTCCGCTCTACAACTGGGTGCGGGACAACGTCGAATTGGAAGCCAACCCGCGACAGATCGAATTTGCCCGCCTCGGTATCAACTATACGGTGCTCTCCAAGCGAAAGCTGCGCCGACTGGTGGAGGACGGCTATGTCCGCGGCTGGGATGATCCCCGGATGCCGACGCTGTCCGGCCTTCGCCGCCGCGGGGATACCCCGGCGGCTGTCCGGAACTTCATTGATCGTGTCGGCGTTGCCAAGGTGCCGAACACCGTGGAGATCGCGCTGCTCGAGCACTGTCTGCGGGAGGATCTCAACGAGAATGCCGCCCGCGCGATGGCGGTGCTGCATCCCGTCCGACTGACCATCACGAACTATCCCGAGGGACAGAGTGAAACCTTTGAAACGGAGCTCAACCCGCTGAAGCCGGAGAGCGGCACCCGGACGATCTCCTTCTCACGCAGCCTCTACATCGAGCGGGAAGACTTCCTCGAGGAGCCGATGAAAGGCTATTTCCGCCTCTTCCCGGGCAACGAGGTGCGGCTGAAATCCGCTTATGTCGTCCGTTGTACCGGCTGTGTACGCGACGCAAATGGCAACATCACCGAGGTGCTCGCAGAATATGATCCCGAGACACGGGGTGGCAACACGCCGGACGGTCGCAAGGTACGGGGCACCATCCACTGGGTGGATGCAGCGACTGCGAGGGACGCGGAGGTGCGGCTCTACAGCACGCTGTTTACCGACCCGGATCCGGACGCGGCCGACAAGGATTTCCTCGCCTGCCTCAATCCGGATTCGCTCGAGGTGCTGATCGGCTGTAAAATTGAGCCGGATCTTGCTGCTGCGGCGTGCCCGGCCTCGTTCCAGTTCATGCGCAACGGCTATTTCTGTGTCGACAGGGACAGTACGCCGGAGCATCCGGTATTCAACCGGTCGGTGTCGCTCAAGGACAGCTTCCGGAAATAAAAACAGGCGCCGACTCTCCTGCCAGTAAGGAGAGTTGGCGCTTTTGTCTGATATCTCATTAAAAAATGAAAACGCCTCTTTACTTTCGCGCTGTAGAGTGCTAAAATAGAGACAGAGGATAACAGCTACAAATGGGAGGCGCTTTCGATGAATTCCAAGATCAAAGACGATAACACCGATTTTCTGTTCCGGGCGATTTTGCAGCTGCACTCGATTGAGGAGTGCTACCAGTTCTTTGAGGATCTCTGCACTGTCTCGGAGATCAAGGCGCTGTCCCAGCGGATTGCGGTGGCTCGCATGCTGAGCGATAAGCGGGTCTACAGCGAGATTGTCGCTGCGACAGGCGCTTCTACCGCTACGATCAGCCGTGTCAATCGTTCGCTGATCTATGGCTGTGATGCCTATGACATGGTGTTTTCCCGCCTGGAGGCAGCCGGGGAGATGCCGGATGACGGAGCGTCCGGTGACCGGCATGAATGAATACGCCGATTTTGCCCGCTTCTATGACCGCCTGATCGATATAGATTATGATGCACGCGCGGATTATCTGCTCGCGCTTTTGGAACAGCACGGCGGGCGGGCGGACACGCTTCTGGATCTTGCCTGTGGCTCCGGCAGTCTGACACTGGCGCTCGCGCGGCGAGGGGTTGAGATGATCGGCGTGGACGGCTCGGAAGAGATGCTGGCGCTTGCGCGGGAAAAGTCGGAGCGGTGCGGGACGCTGCCCGCGCCGCTTTTTTTGCGACAGGATATGCGCGAGTTGGATCTCTACGGGACAGTGAACAGTGCGGTCTGTGCTCTGGACAGTCTGAATCATCTGCTGAAAACCGATGATTTGCGGAAGGTGTTTGCGCGCCTTTCACTGTTCATTGAGCCGGGTGGACTGCTGGTCTTTGACGTCAACACACCGTATAAGCACCGGCAGGTGCTCGCAGACAACGCCTTTGTATTCGAGGAGGCGGATTTCCTCTGCGTCTGGCGCAACCGCCTGCTGGCGCGTACCTGTGAGGTGGAGATGCTGCTGGACTTTTTTGTGGATAACGGGGACGGCTACGATCGGCTGTCGGATGCGGTGCGGGAGCGCGCCTATACCGAGGCGACTCTGCGCCGTCTGCTCCGGGAGGCGGATTTCGAGACGCTGGCCGTCTATGGCGACGGCACGGCGGAACAACCGGAAGCGGAGGAGGAGCGCTGGATTTTTGTGGCGCGCAATTGCACGCGCAATTATGAGGAAACGGGGAATGACCGATGGGAAAGCTGATACGATGCCTGACGACCGACGCCACGGTCATGGCGATGGTGCTGGATTCGACGGATATGGTGGCGGAGGCAGAACGAATTCACGGTACCTCCGCCGTGATGACCGCCGCGCTTGGTCGCCTGCTGACGGGCGCCTCCATGATGGGGGTTATGCTCAAAGGGGAGAAGGATTCGGTGACGCTGAAGCTGGACGGCGGCGGCCTGTCCGGCGCGGTGACGGCGGTTTCCGACAGCTGTGGCGACGTCCGGGGCTATGCGGTGCAGCCGGTGGTGGAGATCCCGCTGAAGCCGAACGGGAAGCTGGATGTCAGCGGCGCGGTCGGCTCAGAGGGGATGCTGTATGTGATGCGGGATACCGGAGGGACGGAGCCCTATGTCGGCTGTACACCACTGGTGTCCGGTGAGATCGCGGAGGACATCACGAGTTATTATGCCGTCAGCGAACAGACGCCGACGGTTTGTGCGCTTGGGGTGCTGGTGAATCCCGATCTGACTGTCAAGGCGGCGGGGGGCCTGCTGCTCCAACTGCTGCCGTTCTGTCCGGAAAGCGTGATCGACCGGCTGGAAAAGGCGGTTGGGGCGCTCGAGCCGATGACCACGATGCTGGAGCGGGGGCTCACGGTGGAAGAGATCTGCGCCAAGGCACTCGACGGATTTGAGTGGGAGGTGCTCGACACCTACGAACCTGCCTATCGCTGCAACTGCTCGCGGGAGCGCGTCGAGCGTGCATTCGCCACAATGACGTCGGATGAACTGCGGACACTGCCGGATGAACAGGGAATTGTGGAGGCGACCTGCAGCTTCTGCGACGCGGTCTATCGTTTTACAGAGCGGGATCTGGCGGAAATTGCCCGACGACAATCGGAATAAACAGCATATCGATACAACAACAGCGGCTCTCGAAAGAGAGCCGCTGTTCATCATTCGTGCTTTTGAATAATGAGATCGCCGCTGACCGTCTCCATCCGGAAATCCGCGCCGCCATTTTGATAGACAGCACGGTTGCCGTCCTGCCGCGTTGGAAAATCGCAGAGGAAATTGCCGGAAACCTTGCTGTACCGCACGGCAAAGCCGTCATTTTCGGGAATGGAAAGCGTGATGTCACCGGAAACAGTGTTAACGTCCAGCTCGGTGGGACAGCTTTCGGCGATTGCAGACAGTCTGCCGGAAACGCCCTCCATGTCCAGTATGGAGAAACGGCCGCTCAGAACGACGTCGCCGGAAACTGTTTCCGCGTCGAGCTTTTCTGTCCGGATGCGTTCCGCACGGGTATCGCCGGAGACGCTTTCAAAAGACAGCTTATCGCAGACAAGGCTGTTGGCCGTCAGATTGCCGGAGGCACTCTGGAGAGACAGTTCGCGGACAGACAGTTCCCGGACGGTGATATCCGCCGAGGCGCTGTCCACTTCCAGATTGTTCAGCTTGTCTGCCAGGGCTGCCGGGATTTGAATCTCAAGCTGCTTGCGCGGAAGAGAGAAGAAAAAGGAGACGATGTGAGGTTTGGTATAGGAGATTTTGAGCTTGTTCCCCTCGGTTGCATAATAGAGCTTTTCTTTGTCCCGAAGCGAACGCTGCGCGCGTTCCACAATTCGAATTTCCTCGCC
>USLV01000094.1 GCA_900555705.1 uncultured Oscillospiraceae bacterium
CGAGATGTAGAGAGGTCTCGTGGGCTCGGAGATGTGTATAAGAGACAGACTATGCACACCTCTCGGTTACGGTGAGCAGAACCGAACAAAGACGGGTGCTGGAGATCCTCGTCTCCTGTCGTGAACCCCTCGCATCCGCCGAATCCCTGCACACCTGACAAAAAGCCCCGAGCCGAACCGACAGCTCATCCGTCAGTGGTTGCACCTCTCACAGCGGCCAGTTTGCCCTCTTTACTCCTGTGAAGAGCTGCATCCCGCTCCTTTAAACAGAACGTGGAATCCCCGCAGACACCGTGTCTTTTCTATTCCATTTTTGACTCTCTTCGAACAACAGGTATATGGCTCCTTTGAGCGCTGAGAGTCGAAAATCCCCGGAACAGCACCAGCTGTTCCGGGGATTTCTTTTCGCCGATATTTACATCGTCTTTCCCTCAAAAGCGACCTGTCTTTTCAGCAGCTGCATCGTCTGATCGAACTGCGCGGGCGTCAGCGACTGGGCGCCGTCACAGAGCGCCCGGGCCGGATCGTTGTGTACCTCGATCATCAGTCCGTCCGCACCGGCGCCAACCGCCGCCTTGGCCAGCGGCTCGACCATCCACGGGATTCCAGCCGCATGGCTCGGATCGATCACCACCGGCAGATGCGAGAGATAGTGCAGCATCGGGATAGCGGAGATATCGAGCGTATTGCGCATGGCAGTCTCGAAGGGACGGATGCCGCGCTCGCAGAGGATTACCTGCTCATTGCCGCCCGCCATAATATATTCCGCGCTCATCAACAGCTCCGACAGCGTACTGGAAAGCCCGCGCTTGAGCAGAATCGGCTTATCGCAGTGGCCGAGCTCCTTGAGCAGATCGAAATTCTGCATATTCCGCGCTCCGACCTGGATCACATCCACATCCGCGAAGAGATCGAGGTGCATGAGGTTCATGATCTCGGTGACAATCGGCAGTCCGGTCTCCTTCTTCGCAAGCAGCAGAAGCTCCAGCCCCCGTCCATGCAACCCCTGAAACGCGTAGGGCGAGGTGCGCGGCTTGAAAGCGCCGCCGCGAAGCAGCGTCGCGCCGCTCGCCTTGACCGCCTGCGCCACCTCTACAATCTGCTCTTCGCTTTCGACCGAACAGGGACCGGCGATCACGCTGAAAAAGCCGCCGCCGATCTTCGCCTTGCCGACCTCGACCACCGTATCCTCGGGATGAAACTTTCGATTGGCCGCTTTATAGGGCTCGGACACCCGCTTGACGTCCTCGACCAGCTCATTGGCGCGAATGCTGTCGATATCCACCTTCGAGGTGTCCCCCACCAGTCCAACGATGGTGGTGCGGTCGCCGTTACTCAGATGGCAAGTCAGTCCCAGCTCGCGGAAACCGGCCAGCAGGCCTTCGACCCTCTCCTGCTCGGTACCGGATTTTAAAATCACAATCATGACCAAGACTCCTTACAAAAAGCTTTATTGCTTTAAAGCATAACAGCATCAAAGCGATTTGTCAAGAGGAAATTTCCTGAAAATACAAATGCCCCTGCGGGAACCCGCAGGGGCATTTGATATTGGGAAATTTAAGCCCGCTCCACGACGATATCGTCGACATAGGCGGCGCACTCGCCCGCCTCCTCCGACGAGACATACAGCGCAATGCCGGTGACGACGGTTCCCGGCACCACTTCCAGCACGTGCGAGACGGTCTGCCAGACATCGTGCCGCACCTTTTCCACCGCCGGGCAGTGCAGCAGGCTGCCGTCCGCCAGCCGAAGCGCCACCGTCACCACTCCGCCAAGCGTGGACTGCGGATTCAGCGCAAAGGTAACCTTCAGGGCGCCGGGCGCCTCGATCCGGGTCTCGGCCAGCTGGTAGCAAAGCGTGCCGCCCGCCTCCAGCTCACCGAAAAACCGATAGCTCCACCGACCGGTGTTGGACATACCCTCGACAACGCCCGCCTCGGTCAGCGTCGCCGCCTCCGCACAGAGCAGCGTCGGGTTGTATTCGCATACATCCACATTCGCCGCCTCCGGCACACGCGGCGCCTTCATATGCTTCCGCACACCGACATACCGCCGCTCAAAACCATTGCGCCAGTAGATCGGGCCCTCGGAATAGGGGATCGCAACCGTTTCAGTCAGAGCCACCTCGCCGCGCAGCAGCCGGGAGACCTCGCCCGCCAGCCGCAGATAGAAATCGGAGGAGAGCCACTGGCCGTCCGCAGAAAGCGTCTGGAAATACTGCTCGCCGGTCGGGATATCGCAGGAATCCGTCGCCGCTTTCATGTAGGCCGTGCCCTCGTCGTACTCGTCGAACATCGCGAAATAGCCGTTTCGGATGCCCGCCTTCGCATACATCTTCGCCTGCTTCCAGAGAAATTCGCCGGACAGACGCGGGATGCTGTTCGGGCGGCCGCTGTGCCAGTTGCTCCAGGCAAAGCCCGGATACATCACCGGCTGATACACCTTGCCGTACTGCTCGCAGTAGGCGCAGTCGGCCGCGATCTGCCGCTCGAGGAACGCCTCCACATTGGCCGGGCCGAAGCGGCCCACCATCCAGGGGGACAGCATATCCATCTGGCGATAGACCTCACCGAAGGCCGTCTCGTCCTCCCTCCAGTCATCGTCGCAGATACCGCCGATGAGATAGTACCCGCGCTCCTTCAGCCAGCGCACCAGCGGCAGCATGATCTCCGCATCCGGATAGCGCTGCGGGTGCTTGCTGTTGAGTCCCCAGATACAGATAACCGGCTTGCCGTCGGCATGCGCATAAGCCGGGGAGGTGACGATACCGCCCGCCTCCAGCCGCCCGGTTACGTCCGCCTTCATCCGTTCGATGATTTCCTCCCGGAAATGCGGCGAACCGGACATATCGTACATCACATAAAACAGGCGGTCGTGCCGCTCCGCCGCGTCCCGGATCATCGGCAGATGACTGCCGTCGTCGCGGATGACGCCATGCTCATCCTCGGCGAGCGCATCGGTATAAAACCGCTGCACCGCAGCGCCGGCGATGCCGTAGCGCTTCATCCAGCCGAACTGCACGTCGATGACACCCTGTGTCTTGGAATGGAATACCCGCGTCGGACGACCGTCCGGCATCGGGTCGAAGAACGTGTCGTGCATGACCTCGTCCGGATACTCCGACAAATCGGGGAACAGCTCAAAGGTGATATGTCCCCGTCCCGGCGCCGTAGCATGGTTCCAGTGGTGCCAACCCCTGTCCATCGTCTCCCCGCATTTGAACCAGCACTGGTAGCCGGCCACACTCTTACCGATCAGATTGTTCTGTTCCGTCTGCGGCGCGATCGCCGGCAGCCTGTTTTCGCAATTGCTCATGTCTTCCTGATAACCCCTTTTTCCTCTTGCTGTTTTGTCTGTATTATTCCGCCGCCTCGATCGCAATGTCGTCGAAGAAGGCAGTGAAATGACCGGGCTGGCGTGTCGACAGCAGAACCGCCATGATCGACCGGCCGACCGTCTCCTCGCCGAGCGTCAGCCGGACGGTTTCCCATTCATCGACCGTGCCGTGCTCGGAAAGCACCTGCTCCGGCACAAGCTCACTCAGCTTTTTCCCGTCGTCGAAGAGCAGATCCACGCCCACAAACCGGCCGTTCTCATCGCCGGGCCGCCGGGCATAGCGCAGCGTCAGCTTCTCAGTCACGGCAATCTTCGTCTCTGCGAGCCGGAAATTCATCCAGCCGTCGCGCTGCACCAGGCCGCAGAACCCATAGCCAAAGCGACCACGATAGCAGAGCTCGCCCGGCTCACTCTCCACGACAGCAGCGGCAATCACCTCGGCACGGTGGCTGTCGAGCACCGCCGCATCCTCGCAGCAGAGGTCAACCGGTGTCAGCATCGGGAGCTTCGGCGAGTTCCGATTCGCACTGATCCCCGCCACCCGCTTTTCAAAGCCGGTTCGCCAGTAGACCGGGCCCTCGGAATAGGGGATTGTCACCCGCTCGGTCACCGGCGCCTCGCCGCGCAGCATCCGGCTGATGCGCCCGGCCAGCCGCAGATAGAAATCAGAGGAGAGCCACTGGCCGTCCGCGGAAAGCGTCTGAAAATACTGCCCGCCGGTCGGAATGCTCTCGGAATCCTCCGCCGCTTTCATGATCGCCGTGCCCTCGTCGTATTCGTCAAACATCGCAAAATAACCGTTGCGGATACCCGCCTCGGCATAGAGTCGCGCCTGCTTCCAGAGAAACTCGCCCGCCTGCCGCGCAATGTGGTTGGCGGGACCGCCGTTCCAGATGCTCCAGGCAAAGCCCGGGAACATGACCGGCTGATATACCTTGCCGTGCTCCCGGCAGAAGGCCATGTCCTCCGGAATATGCACCGACTGCCAATCCTCCACGCTGGGAGGACCATAGCGTCCGACCGTCCAGGGCGAAATCATATCGACCAGTCGGTAAACCTCGGCATACTCGCTCTCATCCCGGGTCCAGCCGTTGTCCGAGACGCCGCCGATCACAAAATAGCCCCGCTCCTTCAGCCACTTGACAAAGGGCACCATCACCGCCGCGCCGGGATAGCGCTTCGGCTCCTTGCCGTTGAGTCCCCAGATACAGAGCACCGGCTTGCCGTCCGCATGCGCATAGGCGGGCGAGGAGACAATACCTTCACCCTCGAGGTTCTCCACCATATCCCAGCGCAGCCCCTCGAGCGCCTCCATGCCGAGACGCTCGCCTGCGCCGGACACATCATACATCATGTAAAAAATACGGTCGTTGCGCTCCGCTGCGTCCCGGATCAGCTTCAGATGCTCCACATTACGCAGCAGCTCGCCGTCGGCGTTTCGGCCGGTCGCGTCACCATAGAACCGCTGAACCGCCACGCCGTCCACACCATACTGCC
This sequence comes from uncultured Oscillospiraceae bacterium, assembly GCA_900555705.1. Classification (GTDB taxonomy): domain Bacteria; phylum Bacillota; class Clostridia; order Oscillospirales; family Acutalibacteraceae; genus UMGS1858. The sequence continues at coordinate 4,834 of USLV01000094.1, forward strand.
GCATCCAGCCGAAATGGATATCGATTGCCTCTTTGGTACGAGAACGGAACAGCCGGGTCGGCCGACCGTCCGGCATCGGATCAAAACGCGTGTCGGCCATCACCTCTTCCGGATATTCCGAGACGTCCGGGAACAGCTCGAAGGACATGTGTCCCGGCGCGGGCGCGCTGCCGCCGCTCCAGTGGTGCCAACCACCGTCCAGCGTCTCGCCGCATTTGAACCAGCTCTGATAGCCCGCGACGCTCTTGCCGATCAAATTGTTCTGCTCGGTCTGCGGTGCGGTTTTCGGCGCCGCCGCAGTGGCATAATTCGGATAATCCATTTTCCCATTTCCTCCCATTGTTTTTAAAAATTTTCGAATATTCTGCAAATCCGCGTGCATACTAACAGCGCAGATTTGTATTCTGCGATAACTGTCACGGCAAGCGGCCCCAACCGCCGTCGTGAACAAAGGAGTGACGCATATGCTGGATCGAATCGCCCTGATTCTTTTGATCATCGGCGGTATCAACTGGGGCAGCATCGGTCTGTTCCAGTTCGACATCGTGGCATGGGCCTTCGGGGGCCAGGATGCCGCTGTCAGCCGTGTGATCTATACCATCGTCGCACTGTCTGCGGTTTGGTGCATCTCGCTGCTTTTCCGCGACCGCGAGGACATGGTCGAGCATACCGACAACCGGTAAGCATTCCCTCCTGCAAAAAGGCTGTCGCAAAATTCCCCGGTCGCGGTGTCCGGCTTTCGCCGGTACGCGTACTATCGAATTTTGCGGCAGCCTCTTTCTATATGCCTGAAAACTTTATTTTTCGATCAGCGCCTTGGTATCCCGCGCGATGACGAGCTCCTCGTTGGTGGGGATGACAAACGCACGAACTGCGGAATCCTTTGTCGAAATCTCGATCTCCTGGCCGCGGGTGCTGTTTGCCGTCTCGTCAACCTGCACGCCGGCAAAGGCGAACGACCGCAGGATCTCCGCACGCAGCTCACCCTGATTCTCGCCGATACCGGCGGTGAACACAATGGCGTCGATCCCACCCAGCGCGGCGATGTAGCCGCCAATGTATTTCACGATCTCATAGGTACGCATATCCCAGGCAAGCTTCGCGCGCTCGTTGCCCGCCTTGACGGC
>USLV01000095.1 GCA_900555705.1 uncultured Oscillospiraceae bacterium
TTTACCATCGAGCTGAAGGCGGGTGAGGCCACGGATGTGGCGTTGTCGCTTGTCAAGGTGCCGGTTGTGCAGAATCTTTCGCTGAACGCAACGGCGACTGCCTCCTCCTTCGAGAAAAACGATCCGGAGCGCGTGCCCGCCAAGGTGCTCGACGGGGATTATGCGAGCCGCTGGTCGTCGGAATATACCGACAATGAGTGGATTGAGATCGATCTCGGAAAGGTCTATAACGTCCGGAATATCAAGCTGTTCTGGGAGGCCTCCTATGCGGCGGAATATGAGCTGTCGGCCTCGGAGGACGGAGAGGAATGGCTGCTCATCCGGAACGAAACGGATGGCAAGGGCGGCGTTGAAAACATCAAGATCGACACCTATGCGCGGTATATCCGGCTGACCGGCCACCGGCGGGTGACGATCGACGGCCAGCGCTATGGATATTCGCTTTATGAGTTCGAAGTGTATGGCGGCGAGATCGAAGAGCCGGAACCTGAGGTGCTGCTCGGCGATATCGATGGCGACGAAGTAGTCAACACGACGGATGCACGACTTGCGCTGCAATATGCAGTTGAAAAGATCACGCTGGATGAGGCACAGCTTGCCGCCGGTGATGTGGACGGTGACGGAATCGTCAACACGACGGATGCCCGCCTGATTCTGCAAAAGGCTGTGGAAAAGATTGACAAGTTCCCGGCAGAACAGTAAACGTGGATACCATAGCCTCTCTGGAGTAAAAGGCTGTTCCTGCCTTGAAGGAATACTGCCAAACGCATAAAAGGCCCTGCGGACAATTTGTCCGCAGGGCCTTTTGCCGGTACGCGGCGCAGAGGTTCCTGCACATTGTCCATGCGCAATCCCACCCTCCATGAAAAACGGCAACACTGTCTGGCTGCCGCTCCAAAACCGATAGCGCTTCCTTGGCTTGAGAGAACGATTTCTCTTTACAACGGTATATCGCCAAACAAAACGAAGAAAATATGATAGATTATTCGGTTATAACGAACTTTTCGCATTGATTCATCGTGTTTGTATGTTTATGCCGAAAGGTTGGCAAAAAGAGAAGCGGAAAATGCTATGATACACCCTGTAAAGGGAGGTGGACGGTGTGTTTCCAGCAGAGCGCATCACGCTGCTCCGTGAGGAACGGGGATTGACCAAGGCAGAGCTGGCCGCCGCGGTTCATGTTAGCCGCTCGTCTATGACGGAATATGAAAGCGGCGCAACCCAGCCGTCTATGCCGGTGCTGCTGGAGATGGCCGCGTTCTTTGGTGTGAGCCTGGACTATCTGATGGGGCTAACCTTGATCCGCACACCCTTTTCGAAGCTTGAGAGTCAGCTGCAAACCCGTTGTGGTCCGGTACCGGTAGACGTGATTTTCACCTTGAACAATGAGGAGAAGGAACTGATCGGTTCGATGCTGCGCTATTGCGCACAGAATCATCCCAAGCCGGAGCGGCGGAAGAAGACAGGAACAAAACGGAAATAGAATGAGGAGACGAACACGTTCGTCTCCTCATTTGTCATTTATGCCGTGAGCTCATCCAGCGTACCAAAGCGGTAGCCTAGCTCCTCCCAGCGGGTGAGCAGCTCATCCAGAATATCGGCGTTTGTCTGGGAGGTGCTGTGCAGCAGCACAACGGCGCCGGGATGGATGCGGGGGATCAGCTTGTCGAAGGCCTGCTGCGGTGTCGGCTGTTTGTCCTGATACCAGTCGACATAGGCAAGGCTCCAGAAAATCGTCTTATAGCCGAGCTCTTTTGCCTGTTTCAGGTTTTCCGCGCTGTATTTGCCCTGCGGTGGCCGATAGTATTTCGGCATCTCCTGTTCCGTTACCTCTTTATAAAGGCTTTCGAGTTCCGACAGCTCGGCCTGAAAGGCGGCTTTGTCCGAAATGGCGGACATATCCGGGTGATGGAAGGTGTGGTTGCCGACGATATGCCCCTCCGCCACCATCCGCTTGACGAGATCGGGAGAGGTATTCAGATAGTTCCCGACCAGAAAGAAGGCAGCCTTGACATTGTGCTTCTGGAGCGCATCCAGGATGGTCGGGGTGCAGCCGCTTTCAAAGCCTGCATCAAAGGTCAGATAGATCACCTTTTCCCCGCGGCTGTCGACGTACCAGGCGTCCTGCTGCCGCAGCGCCTCCACCGTGGCGTTGCCGGTCGGCGGCGCCCCTTCCTTCTGGAAGCTGAGCCCCCAGTTGACGGACGCGCTGCTTTCGACGGCGGCAGGCGACAGCTTTGCCGCGACCGGGATCAGAATCAGCGCTGCGCAGCAGAGGCAGACCAGCGCAATGGTCCGTTTTTTCAACACGATCACCATATCTCCCACACCCTCTTTTCTCAACTGCTGCCAGTATATGGCCGCCCGGCGGGGAATATGCTCCGGTATAAAATATACCGAGCTTGACGAAGACGAACATTTGTTTTATACTGATATCAGACAATGAAACGGTGGATAGAGGAAGAGGGAGGCGGACGAATGGAACGAACCATTTTGCACTGCGATTGCAATGCGTTCTATGCTTCGGTGGAGTGCGTCCGTGAGCCGCGGCTGCGAGAGGTGCCGATGGCGGTCTGTGGTGATCCCGACAGCCGCCACGGCATTATTCTCGCCAAAAATGAGCGGGCAAAGGCGTTCGGCGTCGCAACCGCCGAGACGATCTGGCAGGCCCGGCGAAAATGTCCGGAACTGTTGCTGGTACCGCCGCACCGCGCACTCTACGCCGAGTATTCAGAGCGGCTGAATACGATTTACGCACGTTATACAGACCAGGTTGAGCCCTTCGGTATTGACGAATCCTGGCTGGATGTAACAGGAAGCCGGGCACTGTTCGGGAATGGGCGGCAGATTGCCGACGAACTTCGGCGTGTTGTCCGACAGGAGCTGGGGCTGACGATCTCGGTCGGGGTCTCCTTTAACAAAGTGTTTGCCAAGCTCGGCAGTGACTATCAAAAGCCGGATGCGACGACGGTGTTTTCAAGGGACAACTATCGTGAGCGGGTATTTCCGCTGCCGGTGTCGGCGCTGCTTTATGTCGGTCCTTCCGCGGAAAAGACGCTGAACGGGCTGATGATCCGTACCATCGGCGAGCTGGCAGAGGCGGATCGTGCCTGCGTCGTTCGGCGGCTGGGGGTGCTTGGCGAGCTGCTGCATGACTATGCCAACGGGCAGGATAACAGCCCTGTGCAGCGGATCGGTGATCAGCGGGAGATCAAATCGGTCGGCAACGGACTGACCTTTCGGCGGGATCTGACCAGCCTGACGGAGGTGCGGACCGGGGTGTATGCGCTGGCGGATATGGTCGGCTCGCGCCTGCGAAAGCACGGACTCTATGGCCGTACGGTACAGGTGACGCTCAAAACCCCGGCGCTTCGGACGCTCACCCGGCAGAAGTCTCTTCCGGCGGCAACCTGTCTCGCCGGAGAGATCGGGGCGGCGGTCATGGAATTGCTGGCGGACTGCTGGACACCGCCGTCCCCGATTCGCATGTTGACTGTTACAGCGCAGCAGCTCAGCAGCTCTCCGGGCGGGGAACAGCTCTCACTTTTCGACGAGGACATTTCCGGACGGCGTGAGCGACGACAGCGGCTGGAGGGGGCGATGGACGATATCCGCCGCCGTTATGGCGACGGCGCTGTCCGCGCCGCATCGGTCATTGGGAACACGCTCGGTATCCCCGACAAAGAAGAAAACGGGCACCGCTGACCGCCGATGCGGCGGTCGTGGAAAATTTTGTACGGAATTTTCTGTGAATCCCCTTGAAAAAAAGAAGAAAGTACGGTAGAATAAACTGAATTGTTTGAAAATGGAGGAAACAGACATGGTATCTGCAGGCGATTTCAGAAATGGCGTCACCTTCGAGATGGATGGCAACGTATATCAGATCATTGAGTTTCAGCATGTGAAACCCGGCAAGGGCGCCGCTTTTGTGCGTACCAAGATCCGGAATGTGATAGCGGGCACCGTTGTGGAAAAGACCTTCAACCCGACGGACAAGTATCCGACCGCTTATGTGGAGCGTAAGGAGATGGAGTATTCCTATTCCGACGGCGATCTCTACTATTTCATGGACGGCGAGACCTATGAGCTGATGCCGATCAACAAGGACGTGCTCTCCGACAACTTCAAGTTTGTCAAGGAGAACATGGTCTGCCGCGTCATGTCCTATAAGGGCAAGGTGTTCGGCGTCGAGCCGCCGAACTTTGTGGAGCTGCAGGTCACGAAGACCGATCCCGGCTTCAAGGGCGACACCGCCACCAACGCCACCAAACCGGCGGAGCTCGAGACCGGCGCTGAGGTTCGTGTGCCGCTGTTCATCGACGAGGGCGAAATGATCCGTGTCGACACCCGTACCGGCGAATATATGGAGCGCGCATAAATCTGCGCGAAAGGATTGGGTATAAACATGGCCGAAACGACATATCCTGAAACTTGTGAAAAGGAGGATGCAGTTATGACGATTACAGAGAAGGTCGCGTATCTCAAGGGCTTGATTGAGGGCATGGAGATCGATGCGAACAGCAAGGAGGGCAAGCTGCTCAAAGCGGCGATGGATGTGCTGTCCGATTTGGCGGTGACGGTGGAGGATCTCGAGGATTACACCGCTGAACTGACCGAGCAGGTCGACGCGATCGACGAGGATCTCGACGCTCTCGAGTGCGATTTCTATGAGGAGTGGGACGAGGACGACGATGATTGCTGCTGCGATGAGTGCGGCGACGAGTTCTATGATATCACCTGCCCGAGCTGCAACGAGGAGTTCTGTGTCGACGAGGACACGCTGCTCGAGGGCGGCATCGATTGCCCGAACTGCGGCGAGCGTCTCGAGTTTGAGATCGATGAGGATGACGACGACTGCTGCTGCGGTTGCCACGACGAGGAGTAATCCGGCGGAATAAATGGATAAAAGGACGGGACTTCCCGTCCTTTTTCTGATTAACCCGCGCGGTTTTTGTCGTTTTTTTATTTTTTCTGAATGATGAACAAAATCGGTCCGTCCGGTGTCTCTATGGAAGACCGGGGCGGTGCGGACAAGAGGTGAGAGGAGTGCCGCCGGAGCCTGCGGAAATATATGAGCGCTATCGCAGCGCGGTTTTTCATACCGCGCTCGGTATTGTACGCGATTTTCACGACGCTGAAGATATCATGCAGTCGGTCTTTATGCAGTACATACGTCAGCACGAGGCGGGGACGGCAATTGAGAACGTCGGCGCCTACCTGATGACGACGACCCGCCATCTGTCCTATAACTGGCGGCGGGATCATCGGGAACAGGCGAGTGTCGAGGAGTTGCCGCCGTCGGCGGAGCCGACAGCGTGGGATTCCACCGAGGAGCATCTTTTTTTCGAGGAGCTGCTCTCCCGACTTTCGGAAGAGGAGCGGACATTGGTGGTGCTGCATCTGGTCGGCGGTTTCCGGCACCGGGAGATCGCCGAAATTTTGCAGATTCCGGCGGCGACTGTCCGATCACGGTATGCCGTAGTCAAAAAGCGGCTCAAGGTGTTTTTGAAAGAACTGGATGACTAGGAGGTGACGGTATGCGCTATCGGAAATTTGTCAGACGATATCGCCGTTATGCAATGGCCACAACACCGGAGCTGCCGTCCCTCGCGAAACCGAAAGCAGCGGCAAAACCGTTGGTTTGGCGGTATGCGACGGTTGCTGCAGGATGCGCGGCAGTGCTGCTGACGCTTTTGCTCCTGCCGCGGCTGCAGGAGCAAAAGCCGCCGTCGGTTTCACCGACGGCGGCGATCGAAACGTCTGCTGCGACGCAGGCAGATGGGGCTTCCGCAAACAGCGTTACCGAAATAATGAACATATCGGCCACGTCGTCCGCCGTCCGGACGACGGTTACGACCGGTAAAACCACCGTCGATTCAACGACGACGGGAACCGGATCGACAGAGGAGACAACTGTTCGGCCGTCGGCCGTCCCCACAGTACAGCCG
>USLV01000096.1 GCA_900555705.1 uncultured Oscillospiraceae bacterium
GTCAGATGTGTATAAGAGACAGCCTCCGTTCCGCTGCACGAGGGTTGGCAGCAGTTACAGCTCGATTTGCTGAGCGGCAGTATCCAGCCGCGATAATCCACAGGCGAGGGAGGCGAGCACGTGCGCCTGTACTATGACCTGCACATCCACTCCTGCCTGTCCCCCTGCGGGGACAACGACATGACCCCTCACAACATCCTGAATATGGCGCGGCTGCTTGAGCTGGACGTCATCGCCCTGACCGACCACAACAGCTGCGGCAACTGCGCCGCCATCTGTGCAGCCGCTGCGGGCAGCGGCCTCGTCGTCCTGTCCGGCATGGAGCTTTGCACGGCAGAAGAGGCCCATATCGTCTGCCTTTTCCCCACCCCGGAACAGGCGGCTGCTTTCGATCGACTGGTCGCGCCGACCCGTCCGCCGGTTGCGAACCGGCCCGAAATTTTCGGCGAACAGCTCCGAATGAACGCGGCCGACGAGCCCTCCGGGATCGAGGAGATTCTGCTGACAACCGCCTCCTCGATCAGCGTCGAAGAGGTTTTGCCGCTCGCGCGTTCGGTCGGCGGCACCGCCTTTCCCGCCCACATCGACCGTCCCTCCTACAGCGTCACGGCTGCCCTCGGCGATATCCCACCGGTTGGCTTTGCCGCCGCCGAAATCACGGCGGCCGGGGATGTCCCGGCGCTGCTTGCGCGGTATCCGCTGCTGAACGGGCTGCCGCTGCTGCAAAACTCGGACGCCCACTATCTGCACACGATGCAGGAACGCGGCCCCTGGCTGGAGTTGCCGGACGGCGCACCCGAGACCGTGATCGCCGCGCTCGACGGCCGCCTTCCCTGCGGTTGGGGCCGCACATAAGGCAGTTTTAAATACCCCATCGTAAAAAATGGCTGCGGCGATTGCCGCAGCCATTTCTCTATCCTTTGTCTCTCTCCGTTACACGGCGAAACGCCGCATAGGCAGCGTCCCAAGCCGCCGTGCCCTCCGGCTCATACCGGCGGATCTCCTCCGAGCGGGCGATCACGCGCCGCGCCTCCCAGCGGTCGGCCAGCGCGCCCGCCGCGATCAGCTGCACCGCTGCGTTACCGTAGACCGTGGCCTCGACCGGTCCGGCCGTCACCTCCCTGCCGCAGGCCGCGGCGGTCATCTCGCATAGCAGCGCATCCCGCGCACCACCTCCCACCAGATGAATGACGTGGTAGCGGCGGCCGGTGCAGGATTCGATCTGCTCCGCCGCCAGCCGATGAGCCAGCGCGAGGCTCTCATAAAGACAGCGCGCCACCTCGCCGATCGTCTCCGGCACCGGCTGACCGGTCTCGGCACAGAACGTTCTCACCCGCCCCGGCAGATCGCCGGGTGCGGCAAACCGTGCGTCATCCGGGTCGATGAAGCTGCGCAGCGGGGCGGCCTCGCGGGCGAGCCGCTCGATCTCGGCAAAGGACAGCTCCTGCCCCTCCCGCTTCCACTGACGGCGGCTCTCCTGCAACAGCCAGAGGCCGGTGATATTTTTCAAAAAGGTGGTCGTGCCCTCGACGCCGCCCTCATTCGTGAGGTTACAGGCCATCGCCCGGTCACTCAGCAGCGGCGCCTCCAGCTCGGTTCCGAACAGCGACCAGGTGCCGCAGCTCACGAACAGAAAATCCCGCTCCTCCGCCGGGGCGGCCAGCGCCGCGCTCTGGGTGTCGTGGGACGCGACGCGGACAACCGGCACCGGCGGCAGCCCCAGCTCCTCGCAGAGCGTGGACTCCAGCGGCCCGGCGACGGTTCCCGGCGGCACGATATCGGTCAGCAGACGGCGGGGCAGTCTCAGCCGTCCGAGCAGCGGCTCCGCCCAGTCCCGGGCGGCCGCATCGAGCAGCTGGGTGGTCGTCGCGACCGTGTATTCCGTCCCCTTTTCACCGGTCAGCAGATAGCAGAGCAGATCGGGCATCAGCAGCAGCGTCTCCGCCCGCTCGAGCAGCTCCGGCCGCTCTTCCGCAAGCGACAGCAGCTGAAACACCGTGTTGATCTCCATCAGCTGGCTGCCGGTCATCCGGTAGAGGTCGGCGCGATCCACCCGTTCGAGCGCCTGCGCGGCATATCCGGCGGTGCGGCCGTCCCGGTAGTGGACGGGATTCTCGAGCAGCCGACCGTCCCGGTCGAGCAGCCCGAAGTCCACCCCCCAGGTATCGAGCCCCATGCTGTCCGGGACGACACCGCGCGCCTTCGCGGCGAGCAGTCCCTGCCGGATCTCGTGCAGCAGCCGCAGCACATCCCAATACAGCGTGCCGCGCACCCGAACGGGGTCGTTCGGGAACCGGTGCAGCTCCTCGAGCCGGATGCGCTCGCCGTCATACGCCGCCAGCATCGCGCGTCCGGAGGAGGCGCCGAGATCAAACGCGAGCACCTGCCGCGCCGAAGCCGTCTCCCTCATGGCGCCTCACTCCTCCTTCAGCGTCAGCTCCACAACCGTGTCCAGCTCATCCGGCAGGCGATAGCGCGGGAAGAGCAGGAAGGCGTCTTCGCCACTGTTGTTCGCGTTCCAGGGCTGGCCGATGGCGAGTTCCGATCCATCCGCCAGCAGCCGACCGCGCAGAACCCGTCCGCCGAGTCCCGGCATCCGCACCGCGCCGACGCCGCGCTCGAGCACATGGGCATAGAGCCGGTTTCCCTTTTTCGTATAGCGGCCCCATTCCGGCTTGTCGAGGCCCGCATGGCCGCAGCCGTATATCGCATCGCCGTTTTTGTGCATCCAGTGCCCGACCTCCCGGAGAATCCGGACGCTCTCCTCCGGGAACCGCCCCTTTGCATCGGGGCCGACGTTGAGCAGCAGATTGCCTCCCTTGCTGGCGCATTCCACCAGCGCCCGCACGACATCCCGCGGCGACTTGTAGTCATCGTCGTTCGCGGTGTAGCCCCAGGAGTTGTTGAGGGTTACACACGCCTCCCAGGGAACCGGCGTCCCACGGCTGTCGGTCATGCCGCGCGGGGGCAGAATCTGCTCCGGGGACAGGAAGTCGCCGTAGCGCAGCATATCCTCCGCCGTCTGATCCTCGCCGTTCGGGAAGAGCCGGTTGTCGATCACGATGTCGGGGTTGATTCCGCGCACCATTTTCAGCAGCTCGCTCGCCCCCCACTTCTCCCCGGACATCTCGCCATAGGAGAAATCGAACCAGAGGATGTCGATCTGCCCGTAATTGGTCAGCAGCTCCCGCACCTGCCCGTGGAGATAGGCGACATAGCGGGAAAAATCGCGGTTCTCGTTGCCGTAGTCCGGGTTATCCCGCATCGGGTGGATAGAATCGCCATAGTGCGGGTAGTCGGGATGATGCCAGTCGAGCAGCGAATAGTAGAACCCGATTTTGAGCCCCTCGGCGCGGAAAGCGTCGACAAACTCCCGGACGAGGTCGCGGCCGCAGGGGGTGTTCGTGGACTTGTAGTCGGTCAGCGCGGAATCGAAGAGGCAGAAGCCGTCGTGGTGCTTCGCCGTGAGCACGACATAGCGCATTCCGGCCTCCCGCGCTGTCCGCGCCCATTCCTTCGGGTCGTAGTCAGTCGGATTAAACTCTTCAAAATAGGTCTGATACTGCTCATCGGTTATGCGCTCGTTGCTTTTGATCCATTCGCCCCGGGCAGGAATCGCATACAGCCCCCAGTGAATAAACAGGCCAAAGCGGTCGTGCATGAACCAGTCGGTGCGGTGTGCCATTTTGTTCTCCTCCTTTGAATAAAAAATTTATCGATACAGCGGCCCGTAGACGGAACAGGCACGGTAGTCCGCTCCCTCCGGGTCTTTGGTTCCAAAACCGGCCCAGGCATGGGGACGCCAGAGATCGGCGTCGGCAACGTTGTGCAGCGAAACCGGGATACGCAGCATACTCGCCAGTGTGATGAGATCGCGGCCGATATGGCCGTAGCAGAAGGCGCCGTGGTTCGCACCCCAGTTCGCCATCACGGAATAGACGTCCTCAAAGCCTTTGCCGCCGAGACGCGGCGCAAACCAGGTCGTCGGCCAGGTCTTGTCGGTTCGCTCGTCGAGGATGCGGTGCACCTCGTCGTCCAGCGTCACCGTGTAGCCCTCGGCGAGCTGGAGCACCGGGCCGAGCCCGTCGACGAGGTTCAACCGAACGAGCGTCACCGGCATCTCGCTCGCGGTGCGGAAATGGGAGGAGAATCCGCCTCCCCGGAAATATTCGAAGTTGGCGTTCGGCCAGTCGACCGCGCCGAGGATCGCGTCGATGTCGCGTCCCTCCATTTCCCACCAGGGCTTGATGCAGCCGTTGCCGTCCCGGTCGCGGGCGAGACCACAGCCGTCCAGTGCGGCGGCGCCGGAATTGATGAGATGGATGAAGCCGTCGGCCGCGCGGCCGGTCGGCCGCTTCCCCGTCACCCGCTCAACCGCCTCCGGGCTCCAGTAGGTCCGGACGTCGGCGAAGACGCTCGCCCCGCCGGTCAGCAGCTTGCCGAACAGCATCGCCATGCCGTTGAGGCCGTCGTTCTCGGTCGCGAGGACAGTCGGCTCCTTTTTGCCGTTCCAGTCAAAGGAGGTATTGAGGATCGATTCGGTGAAATCGCCGTTCGGCAGCCAGTCGGTCCACATCCGCTGGCCCTGGAAGCCGCCGGCGATTGCGTTCCGACCGAGCGCCTCCTCGTGCCAGCCCATTTCATCGAGCTTCGGGTTGCCGAGCAGGATATCCCGCACGACCAGCGTCAGCTTGACGACAAACGCCCACTCGTCGGTCACGACGTGGGAGTTCGTGATGATCTCCGGGAGCTGTTTTCCTGCATTGATGTTGACGCCGGGGCGGCAGTTTGCCTTTGTCCAGGCGAGCGCCCGCTCGAACTCGTCATGGTCGTAGATACCGAGCGTGATCCGGCGGAGCAGCTCGGTCATGTCGACCCATTCGGCGCGGATGCCGAAATAGTCCTGTAAAAACTTCGCGTCACAGTAAGAACCCATGATCCCCATCGCGACACTGCCGAGGTTGACATACGCCTTGTTGCGCATCGTGCCGACCGCGACCGCACAGCGCGCGAACCGGAGGATTTTCTCCGCGACGTCCGCCGGGATCGAACCGTCGTCCATGTCCTGGACATCGTGGCCATAGATCGAAAAGGCGGGCAGGCCGCGCTGGGCGTGGGCGGCCATGACGGCGGCGAGATAGACCGCGCCCGGCCGCTCGGTGCCGTTGAAGCCCCAGACCGCCTTGATGGTCAGCGGGTTGAGATCCATCGTCTCACTGCCGTAGCACCAGCAGGGGGTGACGCTGAGCGTTGCCGCGACGTTCTCCCGCGAGAACTGCTCCTCGCAGCGGGCCGCCTCGGCGCCGCCGCCGATGGTGCCGTCGAAAATGACGCACTGGACTGGGGTGCCGTCGCTGTAACGGAGCGTCTCTGTGATCAGCGCGGCGGCAGCCTTCGCCATGTTCATGGTCTGGGTCTCCAGCGACTCGCGGACGCCGCCCCAGCGCCCGTCGATAACGGGGCGAATGCCGATTTTCGGATAGTTCATAGCGCGCTTCCTCTCTTCTCTTCTGTTTTATTGGCGGTTTTCGCGATAGTGCTTGAAGCCGGGGTGGCGGCCGGTGATGCCGTAGCCCTCGCGCATGCCGCAGAGTCGCTGGATGTTCTCCGCGGAGAGCTCCTGCTCCCCACCGAGCAGCCGCGCGGTCAGGTTGATCTTCGCCCAGAGCTCCAGCGTTTCCATGCGGTAATAGGCGGTAAGCGCATCCGCGCCGACGGTCAGCGCGCCATGGTTGGCGAGCAGCAGCGCGTCGTGCTCCTGTAAGTACGGCGTGATCGCCTCCGGTACCTCCTCGGTCGAGGGGGTGCCATAGGGCGTCACCGGCACCGAGCCGAGCGTCAGCACCGACTCGATCATGGTGTAGCGGTCGAGATCGACATGCGCGACCGCATAGCCGGTCGCGGTCGGCGGGTGGGCGTGCAGCAC
>USLV01000097.1 GCA_900555705.1 uncultured Oscillospiraceae bacterium
GAGATGTAGAGAGGTCTCGTGGGCTCGGAGATGTGTATAAGAGACAGGCCTTTGATACCGTTGCCGACAGCGTCGACGGTAATGGAGCCACCGGTGATTTTCAGAGTGTCCTTGCAGTTGATGCCGTTGTTGTAAGTGGCGTCCACCGTCAGAGAGCCACCGCCGGTGATCGTCAGGTCGTCCTTACTGAATATGGCGGCGTTCGGTTCGTCCGTCCCTTCCGCAAGCGTATAGTGCTCTCCGTCGGTCACGCTGTTCTGCGTGCCGTCTGCCAGCAGTAGAACGGTCTTGTCCGCCTGATGTATATAGAGCGGCGCGTTATCCGAACAGGAGAGACTGGCCCCATCCATCACCAGCAGAACGGTTCCGCTGTCGCTCACATCCACCAGGATCTGTCCGTTGTCCAGACTGCCGCGCAGCACATAGATACCGGGCGCTGTGATCAGCGCCCGGCTGCCGCTGACCGAGACACCGGTTCCGGAAGCGGCAATCGTATCCCCGTCGAGCGTCAGCACGCAGGCACTCTCCTCGTTCCAGACAGCTTCGGTATCCTCGGCTGTGTAGCTGACTGTATAGTCTCCTTTTGCCGTGATAACGGCGGAACTGTTATCCGCCGTTGTCTCCGCCACAGCCGGCTCCCGGGGGGTACATCCGCCGAGTATCGTGAGCACACAAATCACCGCGAGCACCGCCGGACTGGTTTTTCCACGAATATGACGCATCACATATCCATCCTTTCCGCCGTACAATTTCTGTAAAACCAGTATGCCATCCGACTGTGGTGGTCAGAGGGACATTTTATGAACAAAATGAAAAATTCACCGCCATCGGGAGAGAACAGTAAATTTTTCTTGACAACCACGCAGTGTGTGGTATACTCGGTTTTGCAAAGCTTGCTTTGCAAAACCGCAGTGGGGGAGGGACGTGCTTGAGAACCTGTATTCCACAGCTCCGCAAACAGCGTCGTCTCTCACAGGAGGAACTGGCGGTGGCGGTTGGTGTGACCCGGCAGACGATTACGTCGATCGAGTGCGGCCGGTATACGGCTTCGCTGCCGCTCGCCTATAAGATCGCCCGGTATTTTGATCGGACGATTGAAGAGGTGTTCGATTTTTCGGAGGAGGAATGACTGTGGAGAAATACCGGGCGCGCATTCGGCTGAGAGGACGGGTTGCTGTGGGGCTGCTGGCCCTGTCGCTGCTGCTGATCGGCGGGCTGGTCTGGCACGAGGTTGTCTCAGAGCCGACGGTGCGCGGTTCCTATGTTGCGGGGTTTCAATCCGGGCTCTGTCTGGTCATGGCGGTGATGAGCGTGCTGACCTTCCAAAAAAACCGCCGGATGCTGCGGGATGAGGAGAAGCTGCGCGCCGCTTTTGTCCGGGAATCGGACGAACGGATGCGGATGATCGAGGAAAAGGCCCTGTCGGCCGGTTTTCGCATCGTGACGGTCTCGCTGCTGCTGGCCACAGTGGCCGCGGGATGGTTCAGTCTGACGGTTATGCACACGCTTTGTGCGGCGCTGCTGTTTATCAGCTGTGTCCGGCTGGGGCTACTGGGCTATTACACACGCAAATACTGATTGGGAAATGAGGGATATCATGGGTCTTGTTGTACGCAATGTGAGCAAATCCTTCGGCGAGCGGAAGGCGGTCGATGCGCTGTCTTTTGAAATGCGCGAACCGGGGGTATTCGGACTGATCGGCACCAACGGTGCCGGCAAAACCACCACCATCCGGATGATCCTCGGGGTAGCGGATGCCGACGAGGGGGAGATTCTCTGGAATGGTGGTCCGCTGAACCGCCATACCGTCCGCTTCGGCTATATGCCGGAGGAGCGGGGCATCTATCCAAAGGTGAAGGTGCATGAGCAGCTGGTCTATTTCGGCGAGCTGCGCGGCATGAAGCGGGCGGACGCCGCCGCGTCCGCCGACAAATGGCTCGAGCGTCTCGGCGTGACGGAATATCGGAATCTGACGGCGGAGAAGCTGTCGAAGGGCAACCAGCAGAAGATTCAGCTGATTGCGACCGTGCTGCATGATCCCGAGCTGATTTTTCTCGACGAACCGTTCAGCGGCCTCGATCCGGTCAACGTGGACACCTTCAAGGGCGTGATCGCCGAGCTGATCGCGGACGGACGCTATATCGTCATGTCGACGCATCAGATGACGACGGTGGAGGAATACTGCCGGGATCTGCTGATCCTGGATCGGGGCAGGACCGTGCTCTCGGGCAACCTGCGGGAGATCAAGGCGGGCTATGGCCACACCAATCTCTCGGTCGTCTGCGCGGCGGATATCCTGCCGATGGCGGAGCGGCACGGACTGCGGCTGCTCGAACGGACGGCGGATGGCTATGAGTTCAAAATGGAGGGCGACGCGATGGCGCAGGCGCTGCTGACCGAGATGGTGCAAAGCGGCCTGTTCCCGGAACGGTATGAGATCCGCGAGCCGTCGATGCACGAGATTTTTGTGGAGAAAGTGGGGGCGCAGGCATGAAAGACATTCTGACGGTATTTCGTTTCACGCTGCGCGACGGTCTGCGCAAAAAGGTGTTTTTGATCACCACGATTGTGGTATTGGTGGTGATTCTGGCCGGCTGCGCCGTGGTCGGCGTTCTGGCTGGGGATAAAGAGGCGGATGGAGAGAATTCCACACCGCCGGAGGCGTCCGGCGAGCCGGGCAGCACCTGCTATTGGTTGGATGAGGGGACGGTTGCCCCGGGCGCACTGGAAGCGCTGCAGGCGGCGTTCCCGGACGTGCGCTTTGCGGCGGGCGAGACGGCCTTGCTTGAGGAATACAAGGCCGCGATCGAGGAAGACGGCAGTGTCTCGGCCGTTGTGGTTTCGCCCGGTACGCCGCTGCCGAAGCTCACGTTCTATACGGCGGACTTCATGAGCGGTCCGAACAGCAGCGGTATCGCGGCCGTGGTCAAATCCGCCTATGTGGCGAACGCCTTCGCCTCGGCGGGGGTGTCGGAGGAACTGAGTACGCTGGCGCTGTCGGAGGTGACGCTGGAGACGGTCGCGGTCGGGCGGATGGATCTGTCCGGCTATGTGGTCGGTATTCTGCTGACCATGCTGATCTTCTTTGCCGTGTATTACTACGGCTATGGCGTCGCGATGTCGGTTGCGGCGGAGAAGACCTCCCGTGTGATGGAGACGCTGGTAGTGTCGGCCAAACCGTCGCACATCCTGCTTGGCAAGTGCCTCGGAATGGGGGTGCTGGGCCTCTTCCAGCTCGTGCTGTTCCTGCTGGCGGCGACGGCCGGATATCAGCTGTTCATCCCGGCGGATTTCACGATCGGCGGGATGCCGCTCGCGCTCAGCTCGTTCACCCTCTCGTCGGCTCTGCTGATCCTCGTCTATTTCCTGCTTGGCTATGCGCTCTATGCGTTGCTCAACTCGGTCTGCGGCGCGACGGTCAGCCGTGCGGAGGACCTCAATTCTGCGATGATGCCGACGGTGCTGATCAGCCTCGTGTCGTTCTATGCCGCCTATATGGCGATTATGATGCCGATTTCCGACACCTATCTCCGGGTTGTGACCTATCTGCCGCTGACCTCGCCGTTTGTGCTGCCCTTCCGGCTGCTCAACGAGACGGTGCCTGTGGCGGATATCGCGATCTCGATCGGCCTGCTGGTGGCAGGCATTGCGCTGGTGGCGCTGCTCTCTGTCCGGCTGTACACCGCCTCGGTGCTGCATTACGGCGAGCGCATCAAGCTGCGCAATCTCTGGAAAATGAAGGTATAAAGCAAAATTGGACAAAGCGAAACCGGCCGTGCGAAAATCCGCACGGCCGGTTTTGTGTTGTGGAACGTATATTTACTGTTCTGCCGGGAACTTGTCAATCTTCTCCACGGCCTTTTGCAGAATCAGGCGGGCGTCCGTCGTATTGACGATGCCGTCGCCATCCACATCGCCGGCGGCAAGCTGCGCTTCGTCCAATGTGATCTTTTCAACCGCATATTGCAGCGCGAGCCGCGCGTCGGTGGTGTTGACCACCTTGTCGCCGTCGATATCGCCGAGCAGCCCTTCCGGCTTCTCATTTTCCTGCGCTTTCTCGCCCTTGACCAGCGTATAGGTCTTGCCGGCCTCGGTCTCAAAGGTGTAGGTGAGCTCGTCGTCGTGGTTCGGGGCGGTCCCTTCGGTGAGGGCAATCTCTTTGCCGTCCTCGTCCAGCACCTTCATGTCCAGCCAGGGGGAGGCGACGATTGCCGTGCCGCCGACCTCGCTGTAAAGCGAGGCGGCGGTGACCTCCTGCCTGTCGCCGTCGTAGGCGGCAGAGAGCAGGAATGCGCCGTCGGTGCGCAGGCGGGCAAAGGAGGCGTCCTGATCCGCGAGCCAGTTGCCGAACAGCTTGATGACCCCTTGGTCGCTCAGTACCAGCATGTCGTTGATCGCCTGGGTCGCGCCGGATTTCTCCGCGCCGTGGGTGTTGTCGTTGATGCGCAGGTTCGCGACCATCTTCTCCCGGATGACGCGTGCGAACTGCGCGACGATGGTCTCGGCGGGATAGCGGGTGTTGACCGCGATCGGGAAGATTTTCGGGAAATTGTTATTCTGGCTCCAGGCGCCGCGCGCCGCAAAAATGTCGATAGTGCTGCGGGCGATTGCCAGCTCCTCCGCGGAGGAGTAGTAGCCGAGCTGATTGCCGGGCTCGGCGCTCTCCATCGGGATGATGTTGCCGTCGCCCGGGACCGGGTTCGCCATGTCGACCCACTTGCCGTTTACATATTCCTGTTCCGCGAGCGCATAAACCGTCTTGCCCTCGAAGGTGGCGGTCGGCTGATCCGCGAGACCGTCCAGCATCTCCTGCCAGATCACACGATGGTCGGCATCGCGGTTCAGCTTTTCACTTGCCTCGATCAGATTTTGCAGCACATTTTTCAGCATCGCGAGCTCCGCCGCAGAATTGATCGCCCAGGAACCCTCGTTGTAACCGGCGTAGAGGACATATTTGCCATCCTCCTTCTCAAGCCAGGCCTCATAGAACGTCGCGCACTTCCTGAGATAGTCGTAGAGCTCGTTGCGGAGGAAGTCCTCGTCCTGCGTATAATCGTAGTAGTCGATCAGCAGGGCGGCGCTGAAGCAGGCATTGAGGGTCTGATGATGGTAGTTCGCGTCGAGAATCATGCCGAAGGGACCGATACCGACGGGGAAAAGCACCGCGCCCTCAATGCCTTTCTCGGGATCGATGTCGCCTTTTTCGATCTTGTAATTGACAAAGTCCGAATCCACCTTCCGCAGCTCGGAGATCGTCTGCGCCGCTTTTTCGGCGGCCGGAACATAGTCGAGGATCGCCTGCACGGCCGAGCGGGTTAGTGCCGTGCGGTTGGAGGAGAAGGCGCCGTAGAAGGTCGAGATGAAGTTATAGTTCAAATGGTAGTCGGAGTTCCAGCTCGGAGTGTCGGTCGTGTGCCAGACTCCGTAGAGACCGGGGGCAACACCGTCCTCATTGGCCATACAGCCGAAGAGATACTGCGCGCCGTAGTAATAGCGTTGCAGCGTCTGGAGATCGGCGTTGTCTGTGTCGAGGGAGATGTAGGAGCGGAGCCAGAACGCCTTCCACCAGTCGGCGTGCGCTGCGGCCAGCGCCGTGATATCGGCCGCGCCCGCGGCCTCCTCCAGCAGCGCACCCGCCTGCTCGACCGGGGCGGTATCGCTCAGCAGCCGGTTCTGGTTGTCGTAGGTGCGTCCGCCGCCGCCGACCGCTGTCACGAGATAGACGGTTTGCTGCGGCTGAAGGGTAAACTCCACAAAAGCGGTGGCGTTGTCCGAGCCGGTTTTCTCAGCCTGCGCACCGACCACCTGCAGCGCAAGCGCCGCCTGTGAGGTGTAGGAGGCGCTGTCGTTCCTGCGGTTGTTCGGGGTCGAACGGGTGACGACCGCGGCCTTGTCGGCTGTC
>USLV01000098.1 GCA_900555705.1 uncultured Oscillospiraceae bacterium
CCTGCGCCTCCTGCGCGATATGAGCGGGCGGGAGCGAAAAGGTACCTGAAAAACGGCCGTTTCCCCCTCTGTCCGCTTTCGGACAACACACACTATTGTTTATTCTCAGTTTCTTTCTTATTCTCTTTTTTAGTTTCTTTCTTAGTAGTCTTCACTTTCTTCACAGCCTGTTGTCAAGAAACTGAACCGCATGCC
This sequence comes from uncultured Oscillospiraceae bacterium, assembly GCA_900555705.1. Taxonomy (GTDB): domain Bacteria; phylum Bacillota; class Clostridia; order Oscillospirales; family Acutalibacteraceae; genus UMGS1858. Next base: position 196 of record USLV01000098.1, read on the forward strand.
GTGCAGTTTCTTGACAACAGGCTGTGAAGTTTCTAAGGCTCTTGTTCTTAAGCACCCGGTCGGCGCGGATGTGTCCGGTGCTGCTGTCGAAACTCCTTCGGCGACATCTGATATTTCCGCTTGAACAGCCGGTAGAACCATCCGACATTCTGAAATCCCGCCTCGAAGCAGAGATCCAGAATCGGCACCTCGCTGCTCAGCAGCATATTGGCGATGTAGTTCAGCCGCAGGTCGTTGACATATTCCGAAAGGGAGACATGGAAATAGCGCTGGATGGTTCGGCTGAGGTGTGTCCGACTCTTGCCGGAGAGCCCCAGCATACGCTCGGCGCCGCCGGAAAAATTCTGCCGTTCCTCCATCTGGCGGCAGAGCCGCTCGAGCCAGACCGGCAGCCGGTTGTCCCATGTCTCGCCGAGATGGATAAAATGGCGCGTCATCATCTCGAAAATCAGCTGCCGCGCCTGTAGCTTGAGTCGCGAATGGTCTTCCAGCGGAACCGCGTTCAGCGCGTCAAACCGACGATAAAGCCGCTCGGTCTCCTCTTCGTTCAGCAGTACAGTCGGCGGCATCGGCGCCTCCAGCAGCGCCTTTGCCGGGAACCCATCCGACAGATAGAGCAGCAGCTGATCCATGGTTCGCTCGCTGAAGGACAGGTTCGCGAAATATTTCTGTTGATCGTCCATACGTGGATAGCCATGGATATCCCACGGCCGCACCAGCACAAGGCTGCCCCGCTTCAACTCGATCAGGCGCTCCCCTACCAGATGCGGCGTCGTCTCTCCGAGCGTCAGGAAGATCTCATAGTAGTCCTGCCGGTGGATATCCTCCGGCGTATGACGGATATTCTCCAGATGATAGCAGCATTCTGCGTCGGGATGCCATTCCTGCTGCTGCGACAGTGTGCGAATCTCCATACGTCTCGCCCCCTTCAGATGGTATTATAGTATAATAAAAAAGGTAAGTCAATATAAGAAATTTTTATCAAAATAAACTATACTGTATATGCGAGTCGCCGGAGGCGACGCTTTTCGCGAAAGTTTTCGGTTCCCTATGCACAGAAGGAAAGGATGACGCAGAGATGAAACGTATGCAATCGGCCCTGTCTCTCCTGCTGGCCTTCGCCATGTTCTTCGGACTGGCGCTGACGCCGGTGGGACCGCTGGCTACGGCGGCCGCAGAGGCACAGCGCGACTATATCGTGCTGGATGACTGCGAAAAAGAGATTGTATGGCAGCCGGGTTTCAACCTGGCGAGGGACAACACCGACAAAAAGCAGGGCAGCTCCTCGCTCTCCTGCTCCGGAACCGGCGAGCCCGGCTTCCGCCGCAGTGAAAAAATCGGTGTTCCCCTGCCCGGGGACTGGCAGGATTGGTATCTCGAGATGTGGCTCTATATCGACGATCTCGACAACATCACCAATCTTGGCGGCAGCTGTATCGAGTTCTCGCAGGTGCAGGACCAGATTGAGCTCCAGTGGCCGTTTTCCAACCTGGAGCTCAAGGACGGCTGGAACCGCATTCAGCTCAAGCTGAGCGGCCCGGAGGCCAGCGCGACCAACACCGACCAGTTTGAGACCATTGAAAACCTCCGCGTCTGGGCGATCACAACCGAGACGGTCTCGATGAAGATCGACGACGTCGTGCTGGTGCATTCGCTCGAGGCCGACGACACCGAAGAGCTCGAGCGGCAGCTCGCGGCGGCAAAGGCACTGACCGATGAGGACCTCGCGCAGTATTCCGAGGGCGTTGTCGCGGCGCTGAAAACCGCGATTGCCAACGCCGAAGAGGCGGGCGATCTCTCCCAGCGCTCGGTCGACGTGGCGGCGGCTGCGCTGAAGGACGCGCTGATCGCCCTCAATTTCGACGGCTTGAAGCTGGATGGCTCCACTGAGTTCGCCTACGTCGATTTTAACACGAAGCAGTATGCCAAGATGAGCAACCTTCATACCGATGGCAAAACCGGCGACTATTTTAACCGCGGCGCCGTCGAAATGGCGGAGGCGCTCTATCTGACGCTGGACAAGAGCTATATCGACGCGGAGGAGCCGCTGTTGCAGATCACCTTCTCCTACTATGACAACCAGAAGGACGCGACCCTCCGCCTGGCCTACAACTCCAAGGATAAGGCGGACGCCACTTCCGACCAGTTGCTTATGACGATGAAGGGTGACAACGCCTGGAAAACCGCCAGCCTGGTCGTCGAGGACGCGGCGCTTCGCGAAGCGCTGACCGTCGACGGCGACGGCTATGACCTCCGTCTCCAGCTGGACGGCGCCGACAAGGGCTATATCAGCCAGGTCAAGGTCTCAATCTATAATCCGGATGATCCCATGAACCAGATTCCGACCTTTGCGCCGCAGACCGAGCAGAACAACATCATCGGCAAATCCGTCACCGGCTATCAGATGTGGTTCGGCGAGAACTGGTATCACAACTGGAACAACGCGGCCGCCGGCAAGGGGGTCACCTGGGAGATCTGGCCGTATACCAAGGATTATCCGACCAGCTCCCTCTGGCAGTCCCAGTTCCTTCCGCTGAACAGCGGCGATCCCTCCATGCTGTTCAACTCCTATGATCCCGGCATCATCGATACCCACTTTGCCTGGATGGAGGAATACGGCATCGACGGTGCGGCTATCCAGCGTTTCTATGGATATACCAGCGCCAAACAGGATCTCGAGAAGTTCGGCTATCTCAAGACTGCCATGGAGAAAGCGGAGGCGCACGGCCGCTCGGTATATATGATGTACGATATGTCCGGTGCGGGCGGCGCGGATTCGACGATCATCGACCGCATGCAGAAGGACTTTGTCTATAACATTGAGGCGCAGGGCATTGTCTCCTCCCCCGCTTACGCCCACGCGGAGGGCAAGCCGGTTGTCTGCCTCTGGGGTCTCGCCAACAGCGACGACCGTCCCTCGGCATTCGTGGCCTATGAACTGGTGACCTGGTTCCAGAACCGCGGCTATTTCGTCATTGTCGGCACCCCGGACAACAACTTCGCCGAGGACGATACCGCCTATGCCGACGTTTATAAGACGACGGACATGATCTCGCCCTGGATGGTCGGCCGCTTCGGCCCCGGCAATGTAAAGGATGCGCTGCCGGATATGCTCGAGAAGGACATCGCCTTCTGTGAGGCGAACGACATTCTCTATCAGCCCTGCATGCTGCCCGGCTTCTCCTGGGTCAACCTGAAGGAAAAGGAACAGCAGTACAAGTATAACGAGATCCCCCGCCAGGCCGGCCAGTTCCTCTGGGAGCAGGCGAAGATCATCGCGAGCTATGGCTGCACCAACATCTACTACTCCATGTTTGACGAGTATGACGAGGGCACCAACTTCATGAAGGGCGCGCAGGACTTCTTCGATATCCCCGAGGGCCTGCAATATTTCCAGACCTTTGCCGTGGACGGTAAGTGGCTGTCAGCCGACTTCTATCTGCGCGCGGCGAAGGATGCGACCGACATGCTGCGCGATGTCGCCTCCGGCAAACTTAAGCTGGAGGATGTCCCGAAGGCGGTTCCGACGCTGACCTCGACCGGCCCGCTCTACTACCGCAACAGCTTTGAGATGGCCTGGGTTATCGCGGACAAGGAAGGCAACGCCAAGACAGTGCCGATCGATGCGATCCCGAACGATGTCCTCGCGACCGTCGAGCGTGACGGCTTCGATTTCACCATGCTCAGCGAGGCCAGGGCCACCGACGGGGATGAGATGTACCAGACCGGCACCTTCAGCTTCCACTATGCCGGCGAATCCTATATCGATCCCGAGGGGAAGGTCACCCCGTCGATCTACAGCATCCTGAACGAGCAGAACTTCGTTGTTCCGAAGGATCTGACGCTCGAATACAGCGTCTATGCAGAGGATGAGCTCGGCACTTCCGTCTTCATTGATCTGCTGTTCGACGACGGCAAGCTGCTCAGCGAGCTACAGGCCGGTGTTGGCGGCAAAGTCGGCAAGGTCGGCGAATGGGTCAAGAGGACGGTCAATGTCAACAACGCCTTCGCCGGAAAGACCGTCAAGGGGATTGTCATCGGCTATAACCGCAATGCGGAAGGCAATTTCTCCGCCTATGTCGACGACGTGATTGTCCAGCTTGGCGAAAAGGGCAGTGGCGACTTTGATCTGGTGGCACCCGGCCTGCTCGGTGATATCAACGGCGACGGTGTGGTGAACACCACGGATGCGCGTCTTGCGTTGCAGCACGCGGTCGAGAAGATCAAGCTGACCGAAAGCCAGCTTGGATTCGGCGACGTGGATGGCGACGGCATTGTGAATACCACCGACGCTCGCCTGATTCTGCAATATGCCGTTGAGAAGATTGATTCTTTCCCGGTGGAGAAGTAATCTGCCGAAAGACGTATCCTCCCGCAAACTGACAGAACCGCATCCCGACGATGCTTTCTGATATCTCTTTTTCACACTTTCTTTGTCTCCGGGGTTACTGTCCAGTCTGGACAGTAACCCCGGAGACATTTTTGTGTGCCACGTGAAAAGAAACAGACACCAAAAGCGCCCCCATACCATGCGGTATGGGGGCGCTCATAACTAACGCTTTCGAGGCACAGGATTTCAATCCAGGCCCTCCGTGCGAAGGATGACCGTGCAGAGAATTTTATTCTGCCTTTTTATACAGCGGTATTCGAACCTCTACCTGGGTCTGTTCTGCCCAGTCCAGAAGCGTGTTCGTCGCGGATCTGGTGATTTGCGCATCCTCTTTAATGGTTTCGACGTCTTCCTTCAACACGGCAACATCGGCGCGAATCTCGGCCTGGCCGCGCTCCAACCTATCCAGCCGCCCCTCCATGGTATCCAATCGTCCATCCATGGTATCCAATCGCCCCTCCATGGTATCCAATCGCCCATCCATGGAATCCAATCGCCCATCCATGGTATCCAGCCGTCCGTTCATTTGTTCCAGCAAGGCGAGAATTTTATCTTCGTTATTCACGGGAACACCCCCTTTTCTTTCAGTATACCACGCTATAGAGGCGTTGGTCAATGCCCCACCGTTCGGCGGGTGGCGTTTATTCCAGATAGACAGCGAAGGCCGGATCGACGATAAACCGGACGATGCTTGGATCGGCATCCACATCTCCCGCTCCATCGCAAACAGGAAAGTATCGACCGCTTTCGATCCCTTCGTCTCCAGATGCTGCCGCTTAATATCGTCCATCGCCAGTCCCGAAGACACGTCGGCAGGCGCCTCCTGCCCGCACTCGGCGAGTCCGGTCGTCAGCAGACAGAACACTCCGGCGAGCAGCCCTCTCACTGTTTCTCACATCGCAAGCCATCCTGCTATTCTTTCTGATTTCTACTATATCGTATTTTGAAGAAATGTCAATATGTTTTTGGAAATTTGAGAACGCTGAACCGGCTGCAAACAGCACAGAGCGCCGCCTTTCCGTGTTCATATATCGCTGAATAAAACGTATTTATTCGATATAGAAATAAAACGGCGAATATCATTCTCTAAACTTCAAAATGCACATGGACGTTTCCGAAATTCTCTGATATCTTTAAAATGAGCTGACGGTCGGTTTGACCGGCTGCCACCATTCGCCGCCTGCCGAAACGACCTCGACGCCCAATGGAGCGACTGTGACACCGTCTCTCTGTCTCTTATACACATCTCCGAGCCCACGAGAC
>USLV01000099.1 GCA_900555705.1 uncultured Oscillospiraceae bacterium
ACGAGATGTAGAGAGGTCTCGTGGGCTCGGAGATGTGTATAAGAGACAGGTACTTTCATCGGGATGGCTCCACGGATGATTGCGTTGAGTTCCCCGGTCGTTTCAATCGGTTTTTCTTTCCGCGCCTGTACAATATGCTTTGCAATATTCTTTGCGAACCGATCCTCTCCATAATCACGAATTATGCGGAACAGTTCCGCTTCACTGTAATCGTTCACAATGTCCCTTGCGGTCAGGCGCTGACGCTTGTCCATCCGCATATCCAGCGGTGCGTCGTGGTGATAGGAAAATCCGCGTTCCGGCGTATCCAGCTGGTGGGAGGACACCCCAATATCCAGCAAAATTCCGTCCACGGCGGGAATTCCCAGCGAATCGAGCACCTCACGCATCTGCGCAAAATTCGACTGCACCACCTGTGCCGGAAGCCCTTCCAGCCGCCGGGAGGCCTCCCGAATCGCATCCGGATCCTGATCCAACGCCACCAGTCGGCCGCTCGTCAGCAGGGAGGCAATAGCGAAGGAATGGCCGCCGCCGCCCGCCGTCCCATCGAGATACAGCCCATCCGGACGGACGGCCAGCGCCGCCATCGTTTCACGCAGCAGAACCGGCAGATGGTAGCCGCTCTGTGTATTGTCCGGCATGCCCCGTCCACCGCTTTCCGTTAAAATCCGAGTTCTGCGAACGCCGCCTCGACTTCCTCGGCCGTCATGGCGCCGATCGTCTCCTCATAGGCCGCCGGGTTCCAGATTTCCGCCCGGTTGCCTGCTCCGATCACCAACGCCTCTTTTTCGAGCGCACCATAGGCAAGCAGGTGCTTCGGCAGAAGGATACGTCCCTGCGCATCCGCCTCCACATCCTTCGCATTCGCGGACAGGTAACGCTGCAAGCCGCGCGCTTTGGTCATCGGCATCTCGCTGATCCCCTGAATCAGCTTGTCCCATTCCTCATAGGAGTACAGGCAGATGCAATGATCCATCACTGCCGCAGCCATAAAGCTGTTGCCAAGCTTTTCCCGCAGTTTTACGGGTACGAAGATCCGTCCCTTGGCATCGATATTGTGTTCATACCGACCATACATCATCGCGGCCTGTCCTCCCTTCCTCGCGTTTTGTGCGGAGATGAGTTTTCCACCGGCCTTGTCGGCCCTCTATGTTGAAAACCCGGTGGAAAGTGTTTAAATCCACCACTCGGCACCACTTAGGTGCACTTTTCCCCACATGAATATCATTATAAAGGCTTCCGTCGGAAATTGCAAGAGCAGAACCGCAAAAAAAAGCGACCAGATATTGCCAATTTGCACAAGATTGTTGATGATATTTCTCATTTTCATCTTTCCTGTCAAAAAAGTCCCGTATTCACTCTTGACAAACACCGGCGTCCGCTATATACTTCATCTGTTTGAACTTCAAATAGTTTGAAATTAAAAGTTTTATTGCCAAATCAAAAGGAGGCCGATCACTATGATTCGTCTGATAACCGATAGCGCAGCCGATCTGTCCCCCGAGCTCCGGCATCAATACGACATCGAAGTGCTGCCGCTGATCGTCCGCTTCGACGAGGAGAGCTATCTCGACGGTGTGGACATGACCGCGGAGCAGTTCTATCCCCGCTTATCCGCCGCGGAGACACTTCCCACCACCTCCCAGCTGAATCCGGATGCCTTTCTGGAGATCTTTCGCCCCCATCTCGAGGCCGGCGACGAGATCGTCGGCATCTTTCTCTCGTCCGAACTCAGCGGCACCTATCAGTCCGCCTGCATCGCACGTGAAATGCTGCTGGCGCAGGACGCATCTCTCGGCGGACGCATCCATCTGGTCGATTCCCGGACGGTGACGCTGGGGTTGGCGCTGCTGCTGGTGGAAGCGGCCAGGCTTCGTGACAACGGCTGTTCGGCCGCCTTGCTCGTGGAGAGAGTTGCGGAGATGTCCGGCCGTGTGCGGCTGATAGCGGTGCTGGATACGCTGAAGTATCTCAAAATGGGCGGCCGAATCTCCGCCGCGACCGCCTTCGTCGGCGGTATCCTCGGCATCAACCCGCTCGTTGCCGTAGTGGACGGCAAAGTCGAGGCGGCGGGTAAGGTGCGCGGCCGCCCGGCCGCCTATGCCTGGATGGCGGAACGGCTCGCGGAGGAGCCGCCGGTTTCGGATGCCACCATCGTATTCGGCCACGCAAACACCCCGGGTGGTATGGCCGAGTTGCGCGGTGTACTGCGTGCATACGACATCCCGGAAATCGCCGCCACCGTTGCTATCGGCAGCGTGGTCGGCACCTATACCGGCCCGGGCGCGGTCGGCATCGCCTGGCTGGCGGCACAGTAAGCCTCAAATATAAAATGCTGCGGAAGATCGGAGATCCCCGCAGCATTTTTCTATTCGTATGTTATCGTCCGGACAAATCCATCAGCACTGCGTTTTGCAGCTTGGCCGCCATAATGGTGTTTTTCAGCAGCATGGCGATGGTCATCGGGCCGACGCCGCCCGGCACCGGCGTAATGTAGCCTGCTACCGGCTCGACCGCCGCAAAATCCACATCGCCGCAGAGTTTGCCGTTCTCGTCCCGGTTCATGCCGACATCGATCACCGCCGCACCCGGCTTCACCATATCCGCCGTCACGAACTTCGCCCGGCCGACCGCTGCGACGAGGATATCCGCCGACGCACAGACCTCCCGGAGATTTTTGGTCTTCGAGTGGCAGATGGTGACCGTGCCGTTCTCATGCAGCAGCAACATGGCCATCGGCTTGCCCACGATATTGCTGCGACCAATTACAACACAGGTTTTGCCCGCCACCTCGACACCGGCGCTGTGCAGCAGCTCCATGACGCCGGCCGGCGTACAGGGCAGGAAGCTGTAGTCGCCGATCATGATATGGCCGACATTGGCCGCATGGAACGCATCTACATCCTTCGCAGGCGAGATCGCCTGGATGACCGCCTTGTCCTCGATATGGGCAGGCAGCGGAAGCTGGCAGAGAATGCCGTTGATATCGCTGCGGCCGTTGAGGCTTGCGATCAGAGCAAGCAGCTCGTCCTGTGTCGTATCGGCAGGCAGCGCGAACTCCTCGGAATAAATTCCCGCCTCGGCGCAGGCCTTCTTCTTGTTGTTGACATAGACGCGGGAGGCCGGATCGTCCCCCACAATAATCACCGCGAGTCCCGGCACAATGCCTTTTTCCTTCAGAGCAGCCGCCTCTTCGGCCACCTTCGCCTTTACCGCAGCCGAAACCGCCTTGCCATCGATCATCTTCGCCATCGTTTTTTACTCCCTTTCCTCTTCTGTTATCTCGTCCGCCTCCGGCTGCACCTGCTCCTCGGTAGCCGGCGTCTCCTCTTCCGCCGGTTCCTCCGGCACATCATCCAACGTGATCGTGCTCTCCTCGACGGGCAGCGCCTTCGGCAGCCCGTCCGAACGGCTCTTAAAGACAAAGAACAGCACAATGCCGATCAGCACCGTCAGCACCGCCACCAACTGCGATACCCGCATAGTGCCGAGATAGAGGCTGTCGGTCCGCAGACTTTCGATCCCAAACCGGCCGACACCATACCAGACGAGATAGAGCGAAAATATCTCGCCCTTGAATTTATAGGCCTTTTTCGACAGGATATGCAGCAGCACAAAGCCAAGCAGGCACCACAGGGATTCATAAAGAAAGGTCGGATGAACCGGCAGACTCTTGTCATACAGCGTGGTGTTGCCGTTCAGTCCGGCGGCAATGTCCGAGCCGGTCATGCCCCAGGGCAGAGTTGTGTTGCCGCCGAAGGCCTCCTGATTGAAAAAATTGCCCCAGCGGCCGATGCTCTGGCCGATCAGAAAGCCGAGACCCGCGAGATCGAGGGCAGCGCGCGTGTTCACCTTTCGCAGACGACACATCCACAGCGCGGTCAGAATGGCGAAAATGATGCCGCCGTAGATGGCGAGTCCGCCTTCCCAGACATATAGAATCCGGATCGGATTCGCGAAATAGGCCGCACGCTCATCCGAAAACAGCACATAGTACAGCCGCGCGCCAATGAAGGCGAACAGCGTCGAAACCAGCACGACATCGATCAGCCGGTCGGGGTCGACCCCCAGCTTCGGCGCCCGCCGGACACCATAGATCATCGCGAGCAGGAAACCGACCGCGATCAGCACGCCATACCATTTGATAGAGAAGTCCACACCGAACAGCTGGAATTCCACCAACGTATCCGACAGCTCGAACCGCCAGCCGAGCCCGGGAAATGCAACATAATCCATTGACAACATCCCTTTCTTTCAAAAAACAACCGAACAGGCTTTATGTAACGGCCGGTCAAACCGGCCGGATGATGGAGAGGGTCGACTGTGTCGGACGCAGGCTGCGCGCCAACAGCGCCAGCACATCGTCGACAGCCAGCGAGGCGGCCGCCTCCAGCAGGCCAAACGGCTCGCGGCCGTAAAAATAGTCGGCAACCAGCGTATCGCCGCAGTTCTCCACATCGTTATAGCTCGCGACCATACGGCCATAAAGCGCGTTTCGGGCAGCCTCGAAGTCACTTTCCTCGATTCCCTCGCGGCGCAGACGTTCGATCTCCTCCCGCAGCGCCGCCGCGACCGCGTCCGGATCGCGCGATTCGCCTGCAAACAGCCAGACGCCGAAGCCCGGGCCCTCGAAATACTCCGCCCCGAAGGAGGGGTTGATGAGACCCTCCGCCATCAGGCGCGCATACAACGGCGAGGACTTGCCCGCCAACAGCTCGAGCAGCACGTCCGCCGCCACGAGTTCGACCGCGTCGGCGCAGTCCATCCCTGTCATCGGCTGCTTATAGCCGAGATAGAAGAGCGGCGCCGCGACCGGCATCGCCTCCTCCACCCGCGCCTCGACAACCTCCTCCGGCTCTTCCGCGTCCGCACGCGACAGATGCCAGTCGGCGGCGGGCTTCAGCAGCCGGTCGGCCACCGCCGCCACCTGCTCCGGCGTCACATTGCCCGCCACCGCGAGCACCATGTTGTGCAGATTATAGAAGGTGCGATAGCAGTCGTACAACAGCTCCGGTGTGATTTCCGCGATGGACTCCACCGTTCCCGCAATCTCGATGTTGACAGGATGGCGGTGATAGAGTCCCCGCAGCATATTGAACAGCACCCGCCGTCCGGGAGAATCCTCGCACATGCGGATTTCCTGCCCGATAATCCCCTGCTCCTTCTCCACCGTCTCCTTCGTGAAATAGGGCGACTGGACAAAGTTCAGCAGGATTTCCAGCGACGGGGTGATGTCGCCGGTGCAGGTGAAGAGATAGGCGGTGCGGTCAAAGCTCGTATAAGCGTTGGCAGACGCGCCGGTTTTGGCATACTGCTCAAAGGCGTCGCAGTCCTCGTTTTCAAACAGCTTGTGCTCGAGATAGTGGGCAATGCCGGCCGGCACAACGGTGGGGCGGCCATCCACCTCAAAGGCGTTGTCGATCGAGCCGTATCTGGTCGCGAACACCGCATAGGAGGACTGGTACCCCTCCTTCGGCCAGACGAAGATCGGCAGGCCGGAGGGATGGTCGATACGCACGCAGCGCTCCCCCGTCCGCTCATTCCGGATTTCCCGGAAAACGCTCTCAGCCATTGTCCTTCCCCTCCTCTCCGGCAAGCAGATAGACCGCTGCCGGTTGTATGGTCCGGGCCGCCTCGACGATGCGCTCCTTCGAGACCGCCTCGATGGCAGCGGACGCCTGCTCCGGCGTCTGCAGCTCCGGCAGCGTGCTCTGGCCAAGATACCAGGTCGCTCTGGTCGACTGCAAATCATCCACCGTGCCGAACTGATTCCGCACGCTGCGGCGGGCGGACTCGAGGTCCTCGTC
>USLV01000100.1 GCA_900555705.1 uncultured Oscillospiraceae bacterium
TCAGATGTGTATAAGAGACAGCACAACAGCGTTCTTCCGAACCTGTCCGCTGCCGCTGCAAGTCTGGCAGGGCGTTTCGATGATCCGGCCGGTTCCGTGACAACGCGAACAGGTCGTCTGGGTCTGCATAACGCCAAAGGGAGTCTGCTGCTGTCGACGCTGCTGGCCGGTGCCGTTACACTGGGGACAGGTTTTCGGCGACGTTCCTTTGGCCGCGCCGCTGCCCCGGCAATCGGGACAGCTCTCGACGATCGGCACCGTGACCTGCTTCTTACAGCCCCTGGCCGCCTCCTCGAAGGAGATCACCACGGAAGCGCCCACGTCGCTGCCGCGCCGGGGGGCATTGGGATTGCTCCGCCGCCCGCCGCCGCCAAAGAAAGAGGAGAAGATATCGCCCAGATCTCCGAAATCCACGTCAAAGCCGCCCCCCCCGCCGTAACTGGGATCGACGCCGGCGTGGCCAAACTGATCATACCGTGCGCGCTTCTGGGCATCAGACAGCACCTCATAGGCCTCGTTGGCCTCCTTGAAACGCGTCTCTGCCTCCTTGTCGCCGGGATGCAAGTCCGGGTGATTCTCTTTGGCCACCCGGCGATAGGCCTTTTTTATCTCGTCCTCTGACGCCCCTTTCGAGACGCCCAGCACCTCATAATAATCTCGTTTGTTGTCTGCCATGGTCTACTCTCCTAAAGACATGCGTGTTGGGGCGACACGACCGCCGCCCCAACCGCAGTATATGTCGGATATGCCGCACACGTCCGCACGCATTATCCGGTTATTGCACGTCGCCATTGTAGAAGCCGTCGGCATCCTGTCCGCCGTTCGGCGCGGCATCCGGGCCAGGAGCGGCCCCCTCCGGCGCGTTGGCCTGATAGACCTTCGCAGAAACCTCGTAGAAGGCCTTCATCAGATCCTCCTGTTTTGTCTTCATCGCCTCGTAGTCCTCGCCCTTCAACGTCTCCTTCAACGCGTCGATCCTGGTCTGGAGATTGCTCTTGTCAGCCTCATCCAGCTTATCGCCCAGCTCCTCGATGGACTTCTCGCACTGATAGACCGCCTGATCGGCCGCGTTGCGGGTCTCGATGTTCTCGCGATGCTTTTTATCCTCCGCCGCATACTGCTCGGCTTCCTTCACCGCGCGCTCCACATCCTCCTTCGACATGTTGGTGTTGGAGGTAATGGTGATATGCTGCTCGCGGCCGGTCCCCTTGTCGACCGCGCTGACGTTGACAATGCCGTTGGCGTCGATATCAAACGTGACCTCGATCTGCGGCACACCGCGGCGCGCCGGAGCAATGCCGTCAAGATGGAACATGCCGAGCGTCTTGTTGTCCTTCGCAAACTCGCGCTCGCCCTGCAACACATGAATCTCTACAGAAGGCTGGTTATCAGCCGCCGTCGAGAAGACCTGACTCTTTTTGGTCGGGATGGTGGTATTGCGCTCGATGACCTTGGTCATGACGCCGCCCATCGTCTCAACACCCAGCGACAGCGGGGTAACATCCAGCAGCAGCAGGCCCTTGACCTCGCCGCCGAGGACCCCCCCCTGCAGCGCCGCACCCATCGCGACGCATTCATCCGGGTTGATTCCCTTGAAGGGTTCCTTGCCCATGAAATCCTTGATCGCATCCTGAACCGCCGGAATACGGGTCGAGCCGCCGACCAGCAGCACCTTGTCGACCTGCGACGCAGAGAGTCCGCTGTCGCTCAGCGCCTGCCGAACCGGTCCCATCGTGGCCGCCACGAGATCGGCGGTCAGTTCATTGAACTTTGCCCGGGACAGGGTCATGTCGAGATGCTTCGGTCCGGTCGCATCCGCTGTGATGAAGGGCAGGTTGATATTGGCGGTGGTCATGCCGGAGAGCTCGATCTTCGCCTTCTCGGCTGCTTCACGAAGCCGCTGCAACGCCATTTTATCCGCCGCCAGATCGACACCCGTCTCGCTCTTAAAGCCCGCAACCAGCCATTCGACGATCTTCTGGTCGAAATCATCGCCGCCGAGGCGATTGTTACCGGCCGTCGCCAGCACCTCCTGTACGCCATCACCCATCTCAATGATGGAGACGTCAAAGGTACCGCCGCCGAGGTCATAGACCATGATCTTCTGATCGGCCTCTTTGTCGATACCATAGGCCAGCGCCGCCGCCGTCGGCTCATTGATGATGCGCTTGACCTCCATGCCCGCGATCTTACCGGCGTCCTTGGTGGCCTGCCGCTGAGCATCGGTGAAATAGGCCGGAACTGTGATCACCGCCTCGGTCACCTTGTCGCCGAGATACGCCTCCGCATCCTGCTTCAGCTTCGCCAGAATCATCGCCGAAATCTCCTGCGGGGTGTAATTCTTTCCATCAATACTCTCTTTATAGTTGGTGCCCATCTCGCGCTTAATCGAAGAGATGGTGCGGTCGGGATTGGAGACCGCCTGCTGCTTCGCCACGCGGCCGACAATACGCTCGCCGTCCTTTTTGAACGCCACAACCGACGGGGTTGTCCGGGCGCCCTCCGCATTCGGGATGACGGCGACCTCACCGCCCTCAATCACCGCCACGCAGGAATTTGTGGTGCCAAGGTCAATACCAATAATCTTTGCCATCGTACATTACCTCCGATACATTTATCCAGATTTTCAACTTCAGATATATATGATAAAAACGCCTTCTGTGGCGTCAGTTGGCCACCTTTACCATGGCTGGTCGCAGCACGCGCGCCCCTATTTTGTAACCCTTTTGGAAAACCTGCGTCACCGTCTCCGGCTCAACGCCGTCCGCGTCCTCTCGCATCACCGCATTGTGCACCTCGGGATCAAAGACCGCGTTCTCCGCCTCGATAGCCTCAAGGCCCATGTCGGCCAGTGCCTTTTGCAGCTGCCGGATGATCATATCGACGCCGGCCTTGTACTCATCCCCTGCCGGCGCTTCCACCGCACGCTCAAGATTGTCGAGCACCGGCAGCAGCTCCTTGAGCAGTTCACACTTCGTAAACAGACCAAGCTGTTCCTTCTCCTGCTCGGTGCGGCGCTTATAGTTGGCATATTCGGCACAGACACGCTGATAGAGCTCCTGCTGCTCGGCAAGCGTCTGTTTTGCCTGCTCGAGCTCGTTCATCAGGGCAGCGGTATCCGTTTTTTCCTTCTTTGGCTTCTTCGTCCTTTTCTCGGCCGCCTGATCGTCAGTATCGGTCTGATTCTCCGCCGTCTCCGGCACGGTTTCCGTCTTCTCCTTGTTGGGATCCATAGGAAGCACTCTCCTTTTTTATGATTCCATCAGATCGCTGAGCAGACGCCCGAGCGACTGAGCCAGATATTCGATACGCGGAATGGTCGCGGCATAATCCATACGCAGCGGCCCAATTATGCCGATTGCCCCGCCTCCGTTTCCAATACGGTAACGCGTCAGGATGATACTCGAGCCCTCCAGCTCCGGCTGGGGACTTTCGTTTCCCAGGACAACACGCAGGCCACCGGAATAGGCAGTCAGCATGGTCGCGAGCTGCTCCCGCCGCGAGAGAAAACCGAGCAGCGAGCGCGCTTTATCCAGCGCATAGTCCGGATGCTGCAGCAGGTTGAGCTGGCCGGCCAACAATATCTCCGCTTCTGCGGATTCCTGCGCCAACTCGAGCAGTCCCACGAGCAGCGGCGCACAGGCAAGGGCATCACCGCCAAGGGCAGGCATCAACCCCTGTATACGCGGCAGTGTGATGTCCGTGAGCTCCTCTCCGACAAAGGTATCGGAGAGAAAACGGATGGTTCGCACGAGCTGCTCCTCCTCCAGCGGCCGATCAAACCGGCAGATGCGGTTGCGGATCATCCCCGAGCTGGTCATCAGCACCAGTGCGGCAGCTCGTGCAGAGATCCGCATCAACTCCAGTCGCCGTACCGACGCCCCCCGTTCTGAAGGGGTTGTGCTGACGGCAGCACAACCGGTAACCGCAGCCAGCGCGTTGGAAGCATCCTCAATCAGCCGCTCCGGGTCATGAGCAGCGCTCTCGAGCAACTGGTCGATATCCTGGCGCATATCGCCGGCAAGTGGCTCTCGAGCCATCAGCTTGTCGATATATAGTCGAAAGGCCGGTGCAGTCGGAATTCGGCCCGCCGAGGTGTGCGGCTGCTCAAGATAACCCATTGCCGCCAGCTCTGCCATTTCGTTGCGGATGGTCGCAGAGGAAACCGCATGATCCAGCAGCCCGGTCAACATCTTGGAACCGACCGGCTCGCCGGTTCGGATATAGGCCTCGATCACAGCTGTCAGAATCTTCTGCTTCCGCTCGTTCAGTTCCACCAACACACCTCCCGACGAGCATTTAGCACTCTATCAACCAGAGTGCTAACCACCCCTATAATTTACCATTCCCCCGGCGGAATGTCAATATCCAATTGTGAATCTTTTGTAACGATTGCGGCACTGTCAGACGTCAAAAACGCCGCGCCCGCAAAAAACGGACACGGCGTTTCGAACGAATTTCTCAATCTTTCCTGTCGTCACCCCAGAGGTTAAGCCGGAAGAGACGCGATTCGTCGTCGGGATCCTTGCAGATCACGGTGGCTTCGCCAACCGTTCCCCAATCAATGGATCCGGACAACGCCAACAACTGCGTCAGCTTGCTCTTCATGTTCAGTACATCGCCCTCCGGCGTTTTGAGATAGATGTCGCCCTTGGCAGTGGCGGCAAACTCCATCAGCTTTTCAAAGGAAAAATTGTGAATATCAATGCTCGGCATAGTATGCATTCCTCCTGTCGTAATCAATATCAGCACTATAAGAGTAGTATATACGGAAGCGACCCAACAATCAACCGATTAAACTGACAAATTTTTGCGCAAATTTTTATTCAAGAAGGGAATACTGTCCAAACCCGGCGTTGTTCGCTAAATTTCCAGCGGGATGCATAATCCATCTGATATTACAAACACTAGCAGAGCAGTCAGATTCATGCAAATTCAATGTCAAGGAGATTCACTATATGAAAGCAACTGGAATTGTCAGAAGAATTGACGATCTTGGTCGCGTTGTCATACCGAAGGAAATTCGCCGCACGATGCGCATTCGCGAAGGCGATCCTCTGGAGATCTTTACGGATAACGACGGCGAGGTCGTATTCAAAAAATACTCCCCGATGGGCGAAATGGCGCCGTTTGCCGGGCAATATGCCGAGGTGATGTCCCGCGCAACCGGACTGCCGGTGTTGATCTGTGACCGTGACCATGTAGTGGCTGCGGCCGGGGTTCCCAAAAAGGAATTTCAGGATCGCCGCATTTCCGCCGGTCTTGAGGAGGCGATGGAACAGCGCCGCAGTCATGTTGCCAAAGCAGGTGAACAAAATCGTTTACAGCCGGTCGACGGTGCGGAACGCTATGCCTCTGTGATGATGCCGATCGTCTCGGCCGGCGACGTCATCGGTGCGGTATGTCTGCTTCTGCCTGAGAGCGGCGCAGTCGCCAGCGAGGGGGACGTCAAACTGACGCAGGTTGCTGCGGCCTTTCTCGGCAAACAGATGGAAGAATAATGCTCTGATTCCGAGTAAGTCATGATAAGGATATCCTCTATTTTCAGGGAGAATGGGTTCATACCACTTCTGGAGCCGCGAAATTGCTGGGAACTCCTCCTGATTCTGCGGTTTCTCCTCCAGGACGAAAACACAAGCAGCCCGCACGAGGGACAGAATAGCCGACAGCAGAAAACCCCGCCGGGAAGTCGAAAGATTTCCCGGCGGGGTTCGCTATATCATCTGTTCAAAGAATCGTCAGAACTTACTTCTGCTCCTTCTTTTTCAGGACCACAGCGGACACCGCAGCGGCAGCAAC
>USLV01000101.1 GCA_900555705.1 uncultured Oscillospiraceae bacterium
GATCGAAAAGGCGCGCGAGATCAACCCCGATGCGAGCCGCCGCGAGATGGATATGCTGATGTCTGCGGGCGAGCAGATTTCCATCTCTCTGCTCGCGATGGCGATCGACAAGCTGGGCTGCCCGGCGGTCTCGCTGCTCGGCTGGCAGGCGGGCTTTCAGACCAACTCGGTCTATTCCTCCGCCCGTATCAAGCGTGTCACGGCGGAGCGCATCCGCCACGAACTGGACAAAAAACGCATCGTTGTCGTCGCGGGTTTCCAGGGCCTCAACAAGTATGAGGACATCACGACGCTCGGCCGCGGCGGCTCGGATACGAGCGCGGTGGCGATCGCGGCGGCGATGCATGCCGATCTCTGCCAAATCTATACCGACGTCGAGGGTGTCTACACCGCCGACCCGCGCAAGGTGAACAACGCGCAAAAGCTCAAGGAGATCACCTATGACGAGATGCTCGAGCTCGCCACGCTCGGCGCACAGGTGCTCAACAACCGTTCGGTCGAAATGGCCAAAAAATTCAGCGTCGAGCTGGAGGTGCTCTCCAGCCTCAACCCGGTGCCCGGCACCAAAGTCAAGGAGGTAACGAAAATGGAGTCAATGCTCATCAAAGGGGTCGCGAAGGACAGCAGCGTCGCCCGCGTTATGATCGTCGGTGTGCCGGATGAGCCCGGCATCGCCTTCAAGGTGTTCTCCCGCGTCGCCCATGCCCACATCAATGTGGACATCATCCTGCAATCGGTCGGCCGCGACGGCACGAAGGACATCGCCTTCACCGTTCCGGAGAAGGACGGTCAGGCGGCTGTCGACGCGCTGCGCGATTATGCCGAGATGGTCGGCGCGAAGGAGCTGCGCTTCGACACCGACGTCGCGAAGATCTCCATCGTCGGTGCGGGTATGGAAACCCACGAGGGCGTGGCCTCCAAGATGTTCGAGGCACTCTCCGACGCGAACATCAACATCAAGATGATCTCCACCAGCGAGATCAAGGTGTCGGTGCTGGTGGACGCGGTGGACGCGGACCGTGCGGTTTCCGCCGTCCACGCGAAGTTTTTCGATAACTGAATGAAAAAAGCGGCATAGAAAAGGAGCCGGCGGGCTCGGGACGTGTTTCCCGAGCCCGCCGGCTCTCTGTTTTACCATTCCAGAAGCGTGCAGAATTCCACCAGAATCCGCCGCCCGGACGGCTCGGTCAGCGTGGCGAAATACAGCCAGTATTGGCGGGTGAAATCGGACAGGACACTTCCCTCCGGCGGCGTATAGCCGTCCATGCGTCCGACCGTTCCCCCCTCTCCGACGATATAGGGGTCGGCCTTTCCGGTCAGCTCATAGTATTTCCGTTCGATGCCCTCCGGTATATCCTCTTCCAGAGAGACCGGCCCGCCCGCCTCCAGGTCATAGGTATAGATGCAGCCCGGTACAGCCGCCGCCGGATAGTTGCCGCCTCCCGGCATGACATAATCCCGCTCCAGATACATCAGATAAAATCGCGATTCCGTTATCGACAGGTAGGGATAAAAGACCAGGTCGGCCTGTTGCAGCCGGGGAACCATCTCCTCCACAGCCGCATTGATCGCCGCGTCGGCTTCCGGCATCGTGCCGTCATTGATGGTGACGGTCGGCACCATGGTCTCCTGTCCCGCGTCCGTTATCAGCCGTTCGTACGATACATCGTAGTAATAATGGCCCGCCGGACTGGCATAGCAGGCGAGCTCCATGCTCAGGCTGTCATAGGGCCAGAAGGGATGGCTTCTGTTGCAATACAAAATCAATTGTGTCGTCCCGCTGGCGGAATTATAGGCCAGCCCAAAATAGGGATAGTCGGCCGGGAAGCCGGTAAAGGGACGTTTGAGCTCCGTATCCCCGATTGCCTTCAAAAGCCGTCTGTTTATCAGCTCCGCCACCGGGATATTTTCATAAAACAGATCGGCAAGAGCGAGCTGTCTCCCCGTTTCCAGATCAAAGACGGCGGTTCGGTCGGCGATAGCGGGCACCCCGTGAAAGGGACCGCTCCAGTACTCCTCAAGCGGATCAATCACAGACAATCGTATGCTCAAATATCCCAAATCCACCGTCGCATTCTCGGTAATGGCGCCGGGAATCTCCGCCAGCTCCTCCCGCGCCGTGCGGATCCAGTTCCACACGGTCTCCCTGTGTGGGGAGCCCTCCAGCGCACCGATTTGCACGATGGTTCGCACATGACAGACCCCCTGTTCGCCGGCATCTTTTGTCTCGCAGTTGACCGTCGTATCGTATGCCTCCGCCAGTGCCGCCCGGTTTTCTGTTCCGAGCGGCACGGTTCCGGACAAGTCTTCCACCAAGGAGACGCCGCTGTCCGTCGGAGGCGCGGAGATGGGCGGCGTGGACGCAGGACCGCAGCCGGTCAGTCCTGTCACAACCGCCAGAAGCAGCGCCACCATACCAGACCATCCTCTTTTGTTCATGGTGCCTCACTCCTTACAATGGGAGGCAAAGCCTCCCGGAATCGGCTATTGCATCGGCACATAACCGGCCTCCTCCGCCACCCGCTGCCCCTCCTCGCCGAGCAGCCAGTCAATCATTTTGCGGGCAGGATCGGTTTTCGGTGTGTCCTTGCGAATCACGGCGTAATAATAGGTGATCAGCGGATAGCTTCCGTCGGCGATGGTCTCTCCGGACGGCACCACGCCGTCCACGCCGAGCAGCTTCACCGTGTCCTTCATATACATATCGGTCGCATAATAGAAGACGGAATAGCCAAGTGCCGATTCCGCGTTGTCATATGCCGCCACCGCGTCGATGAGACCGCTCATAGACGCTTTCTCGAGATCGGGCACCGCCTGTGTCGGTTCCGTATCCTTCATCAGAAGCTGGAGAAACAACGCCTGGCTGCCGGAGGTTGCCGGACGCTGGAAGGGCCGGATCGCCGAATCGGAACCGCCGACGTTTTTCCAATTTGTGATTTCACCGGTGTATATGCTTTTCAATTGCTGCTGCGTCAGAGTGTCCACCCCGTTCTTCGTGTTGGCCAGAAAGACAAGCGCATCCTTGACAACGGGAATCACCTCGACCTCCACTCCCTGCTGCCTGCCGGTATCCAGCCACTCCTCCTGCGGAGAGGTCACGAAAATCAGATCCGCATCGCCGTCAATCAGCTTCACAAAGGCGTTATAGGTCTTGCTGTGGGAAACCCGCTGGGAAGCCTGCTCATCGCTCAGTTCGAGCCAATGCTTCAGAATGCCTTCTGTCAGCGGGATCGTGGCGGTGGAACCGTCGATCCGATCCCAGAGCTCGGCAAAGTCCCCGGCGCTCACCTCCGGCGTACTGTTCCCCGCCTCCGAAACCGGCGGCAGCTCCGACTGACAGCCGGACAACATGCCCACCCACAGCAAACAGCAGAAAACCAGAATACCCATCTTTTTCATTTCGCCACATCCTCTCCCTGTTTTTTCAATTCCATTATAGGATATCATTTTTTTGCAGTCAACGATTGTAACAACATTGAAACCAATATATGACAACATTTTCATTTTTCAAGAAATCCCTCTTGACAAGGCGCCGGAAACACGCTAAAATAGAAATAGAATAATTCTAATTTTGGAGGAGCTATGACAAAGAATGCCCGGCTCATCCTGGAGATGATTGAACACTCCCATGACCACCCGACAGCCGAACAGATTTATCTGACACTCAAAGAGCAAAACGCCAAAATCGCGCTCGCTACGGTTTATAACAACCTGAACGCCCTGTACGCGGCAGGCCGAATCCGGAAGCTGTCGGTCGAGGGACAGGCCGACCGTTATGACAAAGCCCATCGGCACGATCATCTGATCTGTGACGGCTGCGGCCGACTCGCGGATATCGCGTTGGAGGATTTGACCGCCCGTTTCCAGCAGGCAGTCCCGGGCGATATTCTCTCCTATGATCTGAGCATCCACTATCTCTGCCCGGACTGCCGGACCAGGGCGCACCAGTCCCCGTCAGCACAGCCGATCGGCTGTTGATACACGACTATCCAAACCGAACAGAAAGGACGAAATACCCATGAACAAGTATGCCGGAACCCAAACCGAAAAGAATCTCGAGGCGGCCTTCGCCGGAGAATCGCAGGCACGGAACAAGTACACCTATTTTGCCTCCGTCGCCAAAAAAGAGGGCTATGAGCAGATCGCGGCCCTGTTTCTGAAAACCGCGGACAACGAGAAGGAGCACGCGAAGATGTGGTTCAAGGAGCTGAGCGGCCTCGGCAACACCGCCGAGAACCTCGGCGCCGCAGCCGCCGGCGAGAACTACGAGTGGACGGATATGTACGCCGGTTTCGCCGAGACAGCGGAGGCAGAGGGCTTCCCGGAGCTCGCGGCAAAATTCCGCCTTGTCGCCGCGATTGAAAAGCACCACGAGGAGCGCTATCGCGCGCTGCTGAAAAACGTCGAGACGGCGGCAGTTTTCGCGAAGAGCGAGGTGAAGGTCTGGGAGTGCCGGAACTGCGGTCATATTGTGGTCGGCACCAACGCCCCGGACATCTGCCCGACCTGTAACCATCCCCAGAGCTATTTCGAGCTCCACGCGGAAAACTACTGATCATCCATACAGGAGGGCTGCGGTTTTATGACTGTCTCTTATACACATCTGACGCTGCCGTTTTTCGCCGTACTTTTGTCTTTTACGCTTTGCCGATAAATTTCTCGGCGCACTGCTTCAGCTCCTGCAAATCCTGCACCTGCACACCGGACTGCACCAGCGTCTCCTGCACGCTGGCCGGCAGGGTGTTGAAATACTGCCGCAGCTCCGCGTCGTTCGGGAACGGCGCGGATTTCTTCTGATTCTGACTGTTGCTCGGCATAACCAAACGCTCCTTTCCTGTGATCTGTCTTTAGTATGCCGCCCGAAAAGGGGCCTACGATTGGAATATGCTGGGAGGAAAAGCGACAAATGGCATCCTCCGCAGAAAAATCAGTTGATTTTTTCGCCTGTTTCGTGTATACTACAAGATAAGCCCGGATCGGGCGGAGAAAACGCCGCATGCTTTGGGGCATACGGACGGATTGGTCCTGTGCGACGGTGCGCCGTGAACCATGTCAGGCGGGGAACCGAGCAGCATTAAGCGGTTGCGTCCGTGCGCCGCAGGTAACCTGTCCGTTCGTATGCCCGAGGGTATGGGGCGTTTTCCGACAGAAAAGAGGAGGTGTCCGGGGATGTATCAGGTTCTCTACCGCAAATGGCGGCCGCGCACGTTTTCCGACGTCTGCGGCCAGGAGCACATCACGACCGCGCTGCGAAACGAGCTGCGCACCGGCCGCCTCGCGCATGCCTATCTGTTCACCGGCTCGCGCGGAACCGGCAAGACCTCCTGCGCCAAAATTCTCTCCAAGGCGGTCAACTGCCTGCATCCCGTGGACGGCGATCCCTGCAACGAATGCGATGTCTGCCGCGGGATCGACGACGGCTCGATTCTCGACGTCGTTGAGATCGACGCCGCTTCCAACAACGGCGTCGACAACATCCGCGATCTGCGCGAGGAGGTCAACTTCACCCCCGCCGTCGCGAAATACCGCGTCTATATCATCGACGAGGTGCACATGCTCTCCATCGGCGCGTTCAACGCGCTGCTGAAAACGCTGGAGGAGCCGCCGGAGCACGTTGTCTTTATCCTCGCCACCACCGAGGTGCACAAGCTCCCGGCCACCATCCTCTCCCGCTGCCAACGGTACGATTTCACCCGCATCGGGCCGGAAGACATCGCCCAGCGGGTCGAGTATATCGCCGGCCAAGAGGGCTTAGAGCTGTCTCTTATACACATCTGACGCTGCCGACGAAGCTAGAAG
>USLV01000102.1 GCA_900555705.1 uncultured Oscillospiraceae bacterium
AGATGTAGAGAGGTCTCGTGGGCTCGGAGATGTGTATAAGAGACAGGCATATGATGAGCGGCGGACAGGTTCTGCAAACCTATGAAGTGGATAACTATCTGGGATTGCCTGGGCTCAACGGATTTGACCTCGCAACCCGATTCCGGGATCATGCCGACCAGTTCGGCGTTCTCTTTGAGACGGATCATGTGAAGGAGTTGCGGACAGACGGGCTGTACAAAACGGTTGTCTGTGACGGGGCGGCCTATACCGCCAAAACCGTTTTGATCGCCGCGGGCGCTACCCATCGGATGCTTGGTGTCGAGGGGGAGGAACGCCTCGCAGGCCATGGCGTCAGCTATTGCGCCACCTGTGACGGCGCTTTTTTCCGGAACCGGACGGTAGCGGTGGTCGGCGGTGGCGACGTCGCGGTGGAGGATGCATTGTACCTGTCCCGTCTGTGCGAGAAGGTTTATCTGATCCATCGCCGGGATACGTTGCGCGCCGGCAAGATTTTGCAGGAGCGTCTATTTGCGACGGATAACATCGAGCTGATCTGGGATACGGAAGTGGAGCGGATTGAAGGGGAGAACGCTGTGGAAAGCCTTCTCCTGCGCGGCGTCAAAACCAGAGAGGAGCATACGCTCGCGGTTGGTGGTGTATTCATCGCGGTCGGCATCCGACCGAACAGCGAACCGTTTGCCGGGATGCTGGAGACCGACGCCGCCGGATTCATTGTTGCGGGAGAGGAATGCGAGACCTCGATGGCGGGGGTCTATGCGGCCGGGGATATCCGCACCAAAGCCTGCCGCCAGATTATCACCGCTGCGGCCGACGGAGCAAATGCGGTCTTTTCCGCCGAAAAATGGATCAGCGCGCATTTTTAAACACAAAAGAGGACGATTGTATGAAGCTGCAGGAGCCGCGCCTTGCGGCAGATCCATCGGTTCGGGAGCTGTCCGAGCTGCTGCGGGAGGCTGCCGAGGAGGAGCGCGACATCACCGGTGTCCGGATTGTGGGCGGTACATTGGCAGAGGGAGAGCTGCTGTCCGGACTTGCCTTTCGCGGCGTTATCTTCGAAAATTGTCGGTTGAGCGGCTGCACTTTCCGGAAAACGGATTTCACCGATGTGCTGTTTTCCGGTTGCGATCTCTCCGGTTGTGATCTGACGGGTATCCATATGCTGCGCTGTGCGTTTCAATCCTGTAAGCTGGTTGGAACGGTTTTGCAGGAGGGCAAATGGCGGTACGTCTCGTTTCGCGACTGCCGGATGACCTATGCGAATTTTGGGGCGTCCCAGTGGAAAACTGTGGATATGCTGGACAGTGATCTGCGCCAGACGGTGCTGTCTTTTTGTCGGACAGAGGGCTGGACGCTCAAGCGTGTGAATCTCGCGGGAGCAGCGCTGCAAAAAACATCTCTGTCCGGTGTGGATTTGCGGGAATGCGAGCTGGAGGGATTACAGCTGATGGGGGAGGAACTGCGTGGTGCGGTGGTGACACCGGCGCAGGCAGCTGAGCTCGCAAAGCTGCTTGGGCTGATTGTAAAATAGACAAAAACCGAGGAGGCATTCCGCATTACGGACGCCTCCTCGGTTTTTATTTGATTTCTGATTTAATGGAAAAATGCCCAGAGTCCCTGCACAAGCAGAATGACAATCAAAACCGGCAGCACATAGGTCAGATAGCCGCGCAGCCACTTGGGCAGCTTCGGTCCCTTACCCTCGTTACACTCCGCCTGATATTTCGAAAAGCCCCATCCAAATCGCGTCACGCAGAACAGCAGATAGATGAGCGAGCCAATCGGCAGCAGCAGATTGCTGACAACAAAATCCTCGAGATCCAGCACAGCCGACGAACCGCCGAACGGATGAAACCCGGACCAGAGATTATAGCCCAGCACACAGGGAACCGAGAGGGCGCCGACCAACAGGACGTTGAGCAGCGCCGCCTTGCGCCGGGACACCTTGAAGAGCTCCATGTTGCAGGAGAGAATATTCTCGAACACCGCGATGATGGTGGACAGCGCCGCAAACGACATGAACAGGAAGAACAGACTGCCCCAGACGTCGCCGAGCGGCATCTCCATAAAAACCTGCGGCAGGGTGATGAAGATAAGCGACGGACCACTGTCCGGTTCAACGTTATAAGCAAAGCAGGCGGGGAAGATGATGAGACCCGCCACAAAAGCAACAAAAGTATCCAGCAGCACGATGTTGATGGATTCGCCGAGCAGCGTGCGCTCTTTTTTCAGATAGCTTCCGAAAATCAACATGGCGCCGATGCCGAGACTCAGCGTGAAAAATGCCTGGTTCATGGCCGCCACAATGGTGTTGACGATACCGGCTTTCTTCATCCTTGCAAAATCCGGCACCAGATAGAACTTCAGACCTTCTCCTGCGCCGGGCAGCGTAAAGCTGCGAACGGCCAGCACAACCATAACGAGCAGCAGCGCCAGCATCATCCATTTGGTGATCCGCTCCACGCCCTTTTGCAGACCGAAGGAACAGATCAGGAAGCCGAGGACAACGACCAGTACCATCCAGAACATCATGGTTCCCGGCTCGGTAAGCATGCCCTCGAACATCGCTCCGACCTGCCCGGTTTCAGCGCCGTGGAACTGGCCGGTCACAAACCGGTAGAAATAATAGAGCATCCAGCCGGCGACCGAGGTGTAGAACATCATCAGAACGTAGTTGCCGAACATGGCCACATAGCCGTGCAGGTGCCACTTTTGCCCCGGCTTTTCCAGTTCACGATAGGCGAGAACCGTGCTCTTCTGAGAGGCGCGGCCAATCGCGAATTCCATTGTCAGCACTGGTATACCCATGATGACCAGAAAGAACACATAGAACAGGACAAACACACCGCCGCCGTATTGTCCGACGATGTACGGAAACCGCCAGACATTACCGATGCCGATGGCGCAGCCCGCCGACAACAGCAGAAAGCCGAGCCGCGAGCCGAAAGATTCCCTCTTCAAAATCAATCTCCTCCAAATACCCACAATTTTTATCAGTATAACAAATTTTGGCAGAAATGTAAAGTGTCGAAGAAAAAGCGCTGTCCGTCACCGACGGACAGCGCTTGCAGGGGATCAGATTATCGGAAATAGCGAACGCCGCTCTCGAAGAGTTGCTGATCCTTACAGCCGGGAACATTGCGGTAGAGCGATTCTCCCTTTCGCTCGCTGTGTCCCATCTTGCCGAGTACACGTCCATCTGGGGAGGTGATACCCTCGACGGCGGAAATCGAACCGTTCGGGTTCCAGAGGATATCGGCAGACGGCTGACCTTCCGGATCGACATACTGAGTCGCGATCTGGCCGTTTTCCACGAGCCGCCGCATTGTCTCCATATCCGCGAAGAAGCGACCCTCGCCGTGGGAAACCGGGATGCAGTGGATATCCCCGGCCTCGCAGCCGGACAGCCACGGCGATTTCACCGAGGTGACACGGGTATAGACCATACGGCTGACGTGGCGGCCGAGCGTGTTAAAGGTCAGCGTGGGATCGCCCGGCGCGATCGGTCGGATCTCGCCATAGGGGACAAGCCCAAGCTTAATAAGCGCCTGGAAACCGTTGCAAATACCGAGCATCAGACCATCCCGATGGCCAAGCAGCTCCGCCACCGCGTCCGCCAGACGCGGATTGCGGAAGGTGGTGGCGATGAACTTGCCAGAGCCGTCCGGTTCGTCGCCGCCGGAGAAACCGCCCGGCAGCATCACAATCTGCGCCTGACGAATTGCCTTCTCCATCCGCTCGATGGATTGCTCAATCGCAGCAGGGGTGAGGTTTTTGACAACCAGCACCTCCGGCTCTGCGCCCGCCTTTTCAAAAGCGCGGGCGGTATCATATTCACAGTTTGTGCCCGGGAAAACCGGGATGAACACTCGCGGTCGGGCGACTTTGATAGCGGGCGCTTTGGTGAAACGGTCGGTATACAGCGTCGCCGCCACCGTCATGTCCGGCTGAGAATTGGCGCAGTTCGGGAAAACCGGCTCAAGCGGCGCTGTCCAGATGTCAATCAGCTCGTCGAGCGGCAATGTTTCCTCTTCAATCGCGATGGACGGTTCCTCCATTGTGGTGCCGATCAGGCTGTAGTTCAGTCCCTCCAGACACATATCGCCCTCTTTCAGCTCGACAACAATCGAACCGGCGAGCGGTGCAAACATCGTGGTGCGATCCATGGCGTGATGGAAGGCGAAGCCGATCTTGTTACCGAAGCACATCCGCGCAACCGCCGCCGCGACGCCGCCTTCCCGGACGACACTCGCGGCATTGACCGCGCCGAACTTCACCAGCTTATAGACCTCGTCATAGAGTTCTTTTGTTTTCTCCCAGTCGGGAAGATGGGTCTCCTCGTTGACCGGCAACGGCAGGAAGGCAACCAGAGAACCGGTTTTCCGGAACGCGGCGCTGCCGGTTTGGGAGGCTTTGGTCATGCTGAGCGCAAAGCTGACAAGCGTCGGAGGGACATCCAGCTCATTGAAGCTGCCGGACATCGAATCCTTGCCGCCGATCGAGGGAACGCCGAACTCCTTTTGGGCGAGGAAAGCGCCGAGCAGTGCCGCCGCCGGCTTGCCCCAACGCTCCGGCACATCGCGGAGACGTTCAAAATATTCCTGGAAGGTCAGGCGGGCGGTAAAGGGATCGGCGCCCATGACCGCGAGCTTGGCGAGCGAGAGGGTGACGGCATAGGCCGCGCCGTGGAAGGGGCTCCAGCGGGAGATGCCCGGCAGGAAGCCATAGGTCATGGCGGTGGCGTCGTCGGTTTCGCCGTGAATCACCGGCAGTTTTGCGACCATACCCTCTTCCGGCGTCAGCTGATAGGTACCGGCGAACGGCATATTGACCGTCGCCGCACCGATGCTGGCGTCAAAACGCTCCACCAGACCTTTCTGACAGGCGACTTCCAGTCGGCGCAGGTTCTCCCGGAATGCCTCGCCGATCGGGATGACGGCCAGCCCTGCTGGGATGGCGGTGCGATAGTCGGAGGCGTCGTCCGGCGCGGTGATGACCGCCTCGGCGGTCTGGGTCACACCATTGGTATCCAAAAAAGCACGGCTGAGATCGACGACACGATCGCCTCGCCAGCTCATGCACAGCCGGGGTTCTGCCGTTACCTCGGCGACCACTACGGCCTCAAGGTTTTCCTCCTCTGCGGCGGCGATAAACGCCTCTACATCGGTGGGGGCCAGCACGACGGCCATCCGCTCCTGCGACTCCGAAATGGCGAGCTCTGTGCCGTCGAGGCCTTCATATTTCTTCGGAACCCGGTCCAGATCGATCCGCAGGCCGGGCGCGAGCTCACCGATCGCGACGCAGACACCACCCGCGCCGAAGTCGTTGCAGCGCTTGATCAAAGTAGAGACCTTGGGATCACGGAACAGACGCTGGATTTTCCGTTCGGTCGGGGGATTACCCTTTTGAACCTCCGCGCCGCAGGTGTCGATGGATTCCGAGGTGTGCGCCTTGGAGGAGCCGGTCGCACCGCCGCACCCATCGCGGCCGGTTCGGCCACCGAGCAGCACGATCACATCCCCGGCCGCGGGGACATCACGCACGACATTCGCCTTCGGAGAGGCGCCGACAACGGCGCCGATTTCCAGCCGCTTGGCAACATAACCGGGATCATAGAGCTCCGCGACCTGTCCGGGCGCGAGTCCGATCTGATTGCCGTAGGAGGAGTAGCCCGCCGCCGCCGTCTGGCAGAGCTTCCGTTGCTGTCTCTTATACACATCTGACGCTGCCGACGAAGCTAGA
>USLV01000103.1 GCA_900555705.1 uncultured Oscillospiraceae bacterium
GTGAAATCCTCGAACCGTTTGGTCAGATGGGTTGCCTGGATCATGCGTTGTCACCTCTCCTTTGTTCATAAGCCGCGCGTACATGCGCCGCAATCACCGTCTCCTCGACACCGGCCAGCGCCAGCTCCTCGAGCAGCGTATCGAGCACCGTCAGCTTTTCGCGCTTGGCTTCGCTGATGAGCGGCAGTGCGTTCTCCGAAATGAAACAGCCCCGCCCGGGCACGGAATAGATCAGCCCGCGACTGTCCAGCTCGCTGTAGGCCTTCTGGATCGTGTTGGGGTTGATGGAAAGCTCCGTCGACAGGCTGCGGACCGAGGGAATCTGATCCCCCGGCTTCAAAATGCCGGTCAGCACAAACCGTTCCAGCTGTTCAATCAGCTGTTCATAAACCGGCTGCCTGGACATGGAATCAATCAGGAACACCGTCTCTCCCCCTTCCTGTTCCGTGTGATCTGTGTTGTCTATGTGTACTATGTTATCTAGTACACATAGAGTGTATCACTTCCCGCTTCCATTTGTCAAGTAAAATTTTTCCGCCGGTTTCCGAGAGACAGTATAGCGCACCCCCGCTTTAAGATAAAAGAGGAAAAGCCTTTAAGAAATGTTTAAGGAAAAGAAAAACGGCCACCCCACTCCGTCGAGTGAGGCGGCCAAAGCACTTGACACCGCGCCTGTTCCGTGATAAACTATAGACACAAGGGCACCACTTAGTTTCGGCTGGTGGTCTTTGCGGATCGTTAACCTGTGCTAGAGGTTAACGATCTTTTATTTTGCCCGAAAGCAAAATGCAGCAGACACAGCAAGCATGCACAACACACTGATTATGTATCGGACAAGCTGCTTCCTCATTATGCACCACTGCGGGGGAATATCCCCCGCCGCAAAAACGCCAATGCGTTTTTGTTTCCCCCTATAGAGGAATGAAAAAACATATTGCGGGGCGGAAGCGGCGCCCTTGTGCGTCGGCAATTTCCTGCCGACATCTACAGCATACACGATATATCGCCATATGTCTATATCCATTTACACAAAACCGTCTGTTCTTCTCGAACAGACGGCCGAATCCGCTCCTGTTTTTCATCGCGAAATTATTTCTCAAACAGCTTCATTCTTTGCTCAATCAGGCTTTCAAGCGCAGTTTTCATATGAGCGGGCAGGTAAGACTCCCGGCACATAACGATATACCGATCTTTTAATTTCACGATTTTATCTATCATTTTCTCAGCAGATTTTTGTGTAATACCGATTGTTTCCGCGAACACAAAAAAATCTTTTTTTCTGATATTGCGCTTTTTACCGTTTATGGTCAGTGCCAATTGTTCCTGGTCGGCCGGTAGCACTACATTGGTGGAAAGCATATCATAAGCGGCTGATAAAACATATTTTCCGCTCTTCTCTGCCGTTTCAATAAGCGAAAAATTTTTCAGATGCATATCGGAATTGCCGACCGCGAAAGAGAATACGATGCGCAGATATAATTCCGTCATATCCAGGCCGTTTGCGGAAGAATATTTGGAAATGATTTTTCCGCATCGTTCATAAGAACCGCGGTATTTATCTTCCGTCAGTCTGCCATCCAGCTGACAGAAATCCTCCATAGCGAGCATCCGGTTATCCGCACGGTCAATACGCCGGGTAATATAGGCAAAGGCATTGTCCTGCGTGTGCAAACGCAGCAAAGCATACGGCACGGTCTTTATGCCGCTGGCCTGTGCCATCTGCATAACAAGATATTCCAGTTCAGGCAAAGCGGTATACTCATCCGTTTGCGGTTTGAGAATATATCCCGTGGGATAATTGACAAGTGTCAGACGCGGGTTATCCTCGTGAGATAAGTGCAAAGATACTTTTTTTTGCACACCCGGTACCGTAAATCCTCTGTTGGTGTTATCAATCACCATCTGGTTTAAAATATCCTTTGAAACATCAATATCCGGGAATTGGGAGATGCCGAAAAAATTTTTTATACACGAGGTATGCCAACCATGTGCGGTTTCGGTACGGAGTGCTTTCCCGCAGCATAAACAGCGCCTCATTCTTCCGCCCCCTTGATCCGAACATTTCCAATCGGGTCTTTGCAGGCAACAAGCAACAGACCGAAGCGGTCTTTGCGATCAATTTTCCAATTTCGGCTTACAATATCGAGCAACCACCCCTCCGGAATTAAACCGTCAAAAAAAGCAAACAGGGTTTTGGAGGTATAGTCCTCTGCCTGTAGCGGCAAAGTCAGGCTGACCGCTGTTGGATTTTCGCTTTCAAGATATTCGCTGTCATAAACAAACGAATACCCCGCATCGGTTTCTTTCAATATTCCCGCAAAGGCGTCCCGTACATATACATACGCTGTTCGGTATGCCTCCATCAATCATCCTTCCTTCCGGGAACCGCCTTCATGCCAAACATGGAAAGCGCCTGATTGACCTTATCCATTCTGACGGTTTCCTTGCCCTGCTCGAGTTCACGAAGGAAACGAAGGCCAATTCCCGCGCGGATCGCAAACTCCTCCTGCGTGAGCCCGGCTTCTTTTCTTTTCTGTTTGATAAATTCAGCAATCGTATTCATGTTCGTATTATACTCCCTATCGGGTATACTGTCAACAGCAGCTCTTATATAGTATACCCGATAGGGGGCAATATATCCGTATACAAAATCATTTATACCCGAAAGGGTATGAAATCAATTGTTTGTCCCCCTATCGCCCCCGCATAACGCCCGCAAACAGCGGCATATAGAGCGGCGTCTCGCACATGGAGGTGTAGTCCCCATCCTCCGCGACGATGATGTGATCCAGCAGCCGGATCTCGGCAACCGCGAGCGCCTTCGCGACGGCCATGGTGGTGTCGACATCCGCCTTCGACGGGATGGCGGGGCCGCTCGGATGGTTATGCGCGAGAATCACCGCCGTCGCGTTATACCGCAGCGCCTGCTGCAACGCCTTGCGGATGCTGATCTCGGTCGCGTTGACCGTCCCCTCCGAGATCACACAGCTGCCGAGCACCCGCCCGAGATCGTTGAGGCAGAGCAGCACAACCCGCTCCTGCTGTG
This sequence comes from uncultured Oscillospiraceae bacterium, assembly GCA_900555705.1. Lineage (GTDB taxonomy): Bacteria > Bacillota > Clostridia > Oscillospirales > Acutalibacteraceae > UMGS1858. The sequence continues at coordinate 3,047 of USLV01000103.1, forward strand.
CCCCGGCGAGATAGGGCAGAATAAAGTCCCGCACCTCCTTGCGGGACTGCGGCCAGATCCGCACCATCTGCTTCTCCCGATCGCAGGTCTCGAGCAGCTGGCCGATCAGCCCGACCAGCGTCGCGGCGTTCGGGGTCATCCCCTCGACCTGCATCAGCTCCACAAACGGCGCGCTGAACAGCTCGCTGTAGGTCGGATAAGCGGCGTCAAGCCGATGCGCCAGCGCGTTGGTGTCCCGCTGCGGGATACCGAAATAGAGCAGCAGCTCGATCAGCTCATGCCGCTGGAATACCGCGGCGCCGTTTTCGAGAAACTTCTGCCGGACGCGGGCGCGGTGCCCCCTGTGGATATTCTCTTCCAAAGACTCTCCCCCTGCCCTTTGTCAAATAGGACGAAATGTGCTATACTGAACCCCGAACGGAGGCTGCCCTATGAAAACCATCACCATCACCAAAAACGACGCCGGCCAGCGCGTCGACAAATTTTTGCAGAAAACCTTCCGGAATCTCCCCGTCTCGATCATGTACAAGCACATTCGCCAAAAGGATATCAAGCGGAACGGAAAACGCTGCCGGATCGACGACCGGCTGCTGGAAGGCGACGTGCTGACGCTGTATGTGAAGGATGAGTTCCTCGAGGAGACGCCGACAGCCTGGGATTTTCTGAACGCCTCCCGCCGCCTCGACATCGTCTATGAGGACGAGCACCTGCTGCTCGTCAACAAACCGGCCGGGGTGCTGGTCCACCCGGACGAGCACGAATACCGCGACACCCTGATCTTCCGGATCCAGCGCTACCTGTTCGAAAAAGGGGTGTATGACCCGGGAAATGAACAGAGCTTCGCCCCCGCGCTGGTCAACCGCATCGACCGCAACACCTGCGGCATCGTCATCGCCGCCAAGACGGCGGAGGCGCTGCGGGTGCTGAACGAAAAGCTGCGCGGCCGGGAGATTCATAAATATTATCTCTGCGTCGTCCACGGCAGCCTTGAGCCGAAGGAGGCAACCCTCGAGGGCTTTCTCGAGAAAAACGAGAACCAGAACCGGGTCTATATCTCCGACCGGGCAAAGACCGGCGCGCGCAGCATCGCCACGCGCTATCGGGTACTCGAGGAACGCGGACGGCTGTCGCTGCTCGAGATCGAGCTGCTGACCGGCCGCACCCACCAGATCCGCGCCCACCTCGCCTCGATCGGCCATCCGCTGCTCGGCGACGGCAAATACGGCACCAACGCCCTCAACAAAGGCACCGGCTTCTCGAAGCAGGCGCTCTGCTCCTACAAGCTGACCTTCGACTTCCGAACCCCCGCCGCCCCGCTCGACTATCTGAACGGCCGGACCTTTTCGATCGACGACGCCTGGTTCCTCGAGGAGTTCCGCCGGATGTGATCCCCAGACGCGCCGCCTCTATTCAAGGCAGGAATAGGCCGCGTTTCGCATCTCGCCGTGCCAGTCCCACCAGGGAGAGCCGCCCTCGTGCTGGGCATAAAAGAGCGCGACCTCGGCGGCCGGGTCGATCAGCACATAGCTGCCGAGCATCCCGTCCCAGCCGAACTCGCCGTTTTGGCTGCGCGAGCCGTTGCGCTCCCGGTCGAGCAGCGTCCGCACCCCGAGCCCGTAGCCGTAGCCGCGCTTGCTCGGGCCGCCGAACTGGTCAAAATCAGCGAGCGCCGCGGCCGAGAGCTGATTCTCCCGCATCCGCTCCACCGTCTCCGGCTGCAAAATCCGCTCACCCGAGGGTGCGAGCCCCCGGGCGCAGAGCGTCTGTGCCAGCCTCGCATAGTCCGGGACGCTCGAGACGAGACCGCCCCCGCCGCTCTCATAGTCCGGCCCGAGCCCCATGTCGAAGCCATAGCGCCGCTCGGTCGAGCGGGCGGTCTTCGTGCGGCTGTCGTAGCCGTAATATTCCACCGCCATCCGATCCCGCTTCTCCTCCGGCACGCCGAACCCCGTGTCCGGCATGCCGACCGGCTCAAAGATGTGCCGCCGCAGATAGGCGCCGAACCGCTCGCCCGAGACGACCTCGACCAGCGCGCCGAGCACATCGTGGCAATAGCCGTAGCGGAAATGCGTCCCCGGCTCAAAGACGAGCGGCGCCCCGGCAGCGGCGCGGACAATCTCCCGCGTCGGGCAGCGGCCGCCCGTCTCCTCCTTGACCTTCTGAACGGCGGGGATGCCGAGCGGGTTCGCCAGCCCCGCCTGCATCGAGAGCAGATGCCGGATCGTGATCGGCGTTTTCGCGGGCCGCAGCGTCTTTTCGCCATCCGCCCCGGTCTCCTCCACCGTCATCTCCCGAAACTCCGGCAGATACTCGCCGACCGGGTCATCGAGCCGGAACATCCCCCGCTCCCAGAGCTGCATCGTCGCGATACAGGTCGCGAGCTTGCTTGCGGAATAGAGGTTGAAGAGGGTATCCGGCGCGACCGGGATGCCACGCTCACGGTCGGCATAGCCCCCGGTGTAGTGGTGCACCGGCTCGCCGCGATGATAGACGGCGATGCCGAAGCCGGGGACGTTTTTCTCCTCGAGAACCGCATCGAGATAGGTGTCCAGTGCGCGAAAATCCATAAGACCATGCTCCTCTTCGCTTTATTTTCGCGGCGGACGCGCGGTCAGAAAGGCCACCGCCCGCTCAATCGAATCCTTCGAATTGCCCCAGTCTGCGTCGGCTCCC
>USLV01000104.1 GCA_900555705.1 uncultured Oscillospiraceae bacterium
GTATCTGCCGTTCACACAGGAGGAAATCACGGTCTTTTAGCTCGATATCATGCCGTCGGCAATCCAGCATCTCGTCGCCGCGACGATCCAGGAACTCTATTCCAAGGCTTCCGGCGCCGTTATCTCCATTACCGCTGTAACCGCTCTATGGTCCGCTTCCAAAGGGGCGATCGCCCTGATCCACGGCCTCAACACAGTCTACGGTATTCCGGTAAAGCGCAACTATTTTGTGCTGCGCGTCATCTCCACTCTCTACACCCTCGTATTCATCATCCTGCTGATTACGCTGCTCGCGTTTCTCGTGTTCGGCAAAGCCATTTTCGACTGGCTGGCGGGCTATATTCCCGTGATCGGCGAGATCACAATTCTGACCTCCGGCCTGCGGATTCTCGTTACCTTCGGTGTACTGATCGTCCTTTTGCTCGTGCTCTATGTCGTGATCCCCAAACGGAAAACCCACATCCTGCGTGAGCTGCCCGGCGCGGTATTTGCAGCCGGAGGCTGGGTCGGTTTTTCGTATTTGTATTCTTTTTATATTGATCACATCGGCAATTTCTCGCTCTATGGCAGCTTGACCACAGTGGTACTGCTGATGCTGTGGTTGTATTTTTGCATGTATATCCTGTTCCTCGGCGCGGAAATCAACGTCTGCCTGCAAAATCCGGATCGGCCGGAGATCATCCGACGCCGATCCCGATAATGAAAGGAGCATTTGTTATGGCGGCTCTGGATTTTAAAAAAACGGATCGGGAACTGTATAGGCCGGGGACAACGCCCGGCCTGATCGATGTCCCATCAATGCTCTTTGTTGCGATCCGCGGCAAAGGCAATCCCAACATCGTCGACGGCGAATATGCCCGGGCACTGGCGAGTCTCTATGCTATCGCCTATACCATCCGGATGAGTGCCCGGAGCGGCCGGGCCATCGACGGCTTTTTCGAATATGTTGTACCGCCGCTGGAAGGGCTCTGGTGGATGGCGGACGGCTCTGCCGGCGTTGATTATGACAGAAAAGACGACTTCCATTGGATCTCCATGATTCGGCTGCCGGACTTTGTCACAGAAGAGATCTTCCGATGGGCACAGGAGGAGGCCGCCCGAAAAAAGGGGATCGACACCGGCCGCGCGGAACGGGTTGTGTGGCGTGAGGGTCTCTGTGTCCAGTGCCTGCACACCGGCTCCTATGACAGCGAGCCCGAAACGATTGCCCGGATGGACCGTTTCGTGGAGGAAAACGGTTTTCGCCTCGATTTCTCCGACACCCGCCGTCACCACGAGATCTATCTCGGCGATCCCCGCAAAACCGCACCGGACAAGCTCCGGACGGTCATCCGTCATCCGATTGTGCGCACTTGAATGTATAACAATCGCCGGACTCTGCACAACCTGTACAGAGTCCGGCGATTTCTTTTTACTCTTTATAACCCAGCGTACCGTTTGCGGCGGCTTTCAGATAGGCGTTGATAAATCCGTCGATCTCGCCGTCCATCACCGCGTTGATATTCCCCAGCTCGAAACCGGTACGGTGATCCTTCGCAAGGGTATACGGCATGAAGACGTAGGAGCGGATCTGACTGCCCCAGGCGATCTGCGCCTGTGCCCCCTTGATATCCTCAATTTTGTCGAGGTGCTCGCGTTCCTTGATCTCCAGCAGCTTGGCCTTCAGCATGTTCATCGCCGTGTCGCGGTTCTGAAACTGGCTGCGCTCGGTCTGACAGGCCACGACAATGCCGGTCGGAATATGGGTCAGCCGGACAGCAGAGGAAGTTTTGTTGATATGCTGACCGCCCGCGCCGGAGGAGCGGAACACGTCCATCTTGATATCCTCCGGCCGGATATCGATCTCAATCGTGTCATCCAGCTCGGGAAGTACCTCCAACGCCGCAAACGAGGTGTGGCGGCGGCCGGAGGCGTCGAACGGCGAGATCCGAACAAGACGGTGAACCCCCGCCTCCCCTTTGAGGAAGCCATAGGCGTTCTCGCCTTCAATCATGATCGACGCGCTTTTGAGTCCCGCCTCATCGCCGTCGAGGTAGTCAAGCAGCTTATAGGAGAGGCCGCTTTTCTCCGCCCAGTGGGTGTACATCCGATAGAGCATCGAGGCCCAATCCTGCGCCTCAGTACCGCCCGCTCCCGCATGGAAGGTCAGAATCGCATTGCGGTTGTCGTATTCGCCGGTCAGCAGGGTGGCAAGCCGCTGCTGCTCGAGAGAGGAGACAATCTTCTCTACGCTCTCTGTGCACTCGTCCAACAGCGTCAAGTCCTCCTCCTCGTTGGCAAGCTCGATGAGGGTGAGAGCGTCATGGTAATCCGAGACGAGTCGATTATAAGCCTCTATTTTACCTTTGAGGCCGGCAGCCCGCTGTGTGACCTTCTGGGCGGCCTCCATATCATCCCAAAAGCCATCCGCCGCGGCACGCATATCCAGCTCCTCAACCTCATTCTGCATCTGAGCCAGTCCGATGGCGTGGGAGAGATCCTCAATATCCGGCCACAGGTTTTGCAGCTTCAGCGACAGTTCCTCAAATTGCAGCATGGCATTCCCATCCTTTATCTATCTTAAAAAATTTATCATAGTACGGACAAAACAGCGGTTCTCAAACGGCGTGAGGGTATTATACCATGGCCTGGGAGCGGATGTAAAGCCGGAAATGCAAAATATTGCCTTTTTTCCGTCTTTGGGGGTTGACGGGGACAGGCCACACTGATATAATAGTTAGGCGTTCGTGCATTCGGCAGGAACGCTGCGGCTCTGTTTTAAAACGAGAGACGCTTCCTTGCCCCGTTCGGTGAAACGGGGCCATCAGACCGTGAGGAGGTGCAACAACATGCCAACAGTAAAAGGTTCCTATGAGGCTGTCTTCGTGTTTTCCATGACGCTTGGCGAGGACGGCGTTGCTGCGATCAAGGAGAAATTCCAGAATCTGATCGAGCAGCATGCGGAAATCGGTGATGTCGACGACTGGGGTAAGCGCCGTCTGGCCTATCTCATCAACGACGAGGCGGAGGGTTACTACGTGCTCTACAATTTTGTGAGCGGTCCGGAGTTCCCCGCTGAGCTCGAGCGCGTCAGCAAGATCACCGACGGCGTTCTGCGCTCGCTGGTTGTCCGCAAGGACAAGTAAGGAGTGTCGACATGAACGTGATTTGTTTGCTCGGCCGGCTGACCGCCGACCCCGAGCTGAGACACACGCAATCTCAGATCCCCGTGACCAGCTTCTCGATCGCGGTTGACCGCGCATATCAGCCGAAAGGCCAGGAGCAGCGTCAGGCGGATTTCATCAACATTGTGGCGTGGCGTCAGACGGCGGAGTTCATCTGCCGCTATTTCCACAAGGGACAGCGCATCGCGCTGCAGGGTTCGCTGCAGTCCCGTCAGTATACCGACAAGGACGGCAACAAGCGAACCGCCTACGAGGTTGTCGCGGAAAATGCGTTTTTCGCGGAATCCAAAAACAGCGGCGGCCAGGGCTATGGAAACGTGCCCGGCTATTCCGCCGCCCCCCGCTTCGACGCGCCTGCCGGCCCGTCCTACAGCGAGGCTCAGCCCGCTTTCTCGACCGCCTCTTCCGGCGATTTCGAGGAAATTGTGGGCGATGATGAGCTGCCGTTCTGACGGCGGCTCCCCGAATTGATCAGAAAAGGAGGCCAACTGCCATGGCTGAAAGAGTCGAGAGACCCGAGCGTCCCGCCCGCGGCCGCAAAGGCCGCCGCAAGGTTTGCAGCTTCTGCGTGGACAAGATCGACACCATCGATTATAAGGATGCCGCTCGTCTGCGCCGCTTCATTTCCGAGCGTGCGAAGATCCTGCCCCGCCGCGTGACCGGCACCTGTGCGCACCATCAGAGAGAGCTGACCGTCGCGATCAAACGCGCCCGTCAGATTGCGCTGCTGCCGTTTGTCAGCGACTGATCCCCATCAAACCGAAAGCATCCCGCGTCACCGCGCGGGATGCTTTTTATATGCACGCAAAACAGGCGCGATCACAGAAAGATCGCGCCTGTTTTGTGTTTCAGAGATAACTGCGCAGGTCGTCCATCAGGTGCTGTTCCTCCGACACAAGAGAGGAGGCGAGCCGCATACTTTTCGGCGAAGCGCCCTCATATTTGTTCATATACTCGCTGAGGCTCTGCACGCCCATATTACAGCCGTTCATCACCAGCTTGGCGATCTGGTGGTCACTCTCCTCCACCATCAGCTTGAACTCCGAGGTGATCCAGGCGCCCGCTCGCCCCATCAGACTTGGCTCCTTTCCGGACGCCCCCTGCTCGTTCAGCTGTTCGTGAATCTCGTTCCCCAGCTTTTTGTGTTTCTCAACGCTCCGTTCGAGCAGCTCGTGGAGATCGTCCGATTTGACATTGTCCATCACCTGCTCAATCGTCTCCACCGCCATGACGGTGCCTGCGTCGCATTCCTTCAACAGCTTGATCGTATCATCCATACAGCTCTACCTCTTTTCATTATTGGTAGAACTAGTATGTCACCGCCGGGCCGTTTCATTCCCCTCTATTTTCCTGAAAACAGCCGCGTCCGTTCCATGACTCGCACAGCCGTCCAGCCAACCAGCAGTCCGAGCAGCGCTCCGGCCAGAATATCCGTCGGATAGTGGACGAACAGATAAACCCGCGAAAACGCGACCAGTGCCGCGACGATCAGCGCGGGGATACCGACCCGTTTGCCCGCAGCAAACAACAGCACGCCCGCCGCGGCAAAGGAACTCGAGGAATGACCGGAGGGGAAGGAGAACGCCGATGGCGGCGGAATCAGCAGCGATACCTCCGGGAAGTCAAAGAAAGGTCTCGGGCGGCCGATGAGATTTTTCAGCAGCACGCTGCCGAGCAGATGGGTGGCAAACAAGGCGAGCAGCAGCGTCAGCCCCATTCGACGGGTTTTCGGAAACAGCAGCAGTCCAAGGCCCACTCCAATCCAAAGTATGCCACCGTCCCCAAGTATGGTGAAAAACCGCATAATCGCGTCGAGGATCGGGAAGGTCAGTTGTTCCCGGATAAAAAAGATCACCGTCTCATCCAATTGCCGGATCCATTCCATACTCAAATTCCTCCGTTTGCCGCCGGTTCCAGGGTGATATAGACAATTTCGCTGTGGGAGCCGGTGCGGAACCGGCAACTCCAGCCACCGAGACCGCTCGAGACGATAGCCCGCATCTCGCCAACCTGCTGTTCGCCGTAATCCAGCTCATAGGCGCCGGTCCATTCGCTGATCAGCCCGCCCGGCCAGATCTGCCCGCCGTGGGTGTGACCGCTCAGCAGCAGCTCCACCCCCATGGCGGCCGCGCGCTCCAGCTCAAGCGGCTGATGGTCGAGCACCACCCGGACCCGATCCGGATCGGTTTCCGCAAGCAGCTCTTCGAGTGATTGGCGGTCGCTGTCCCGATTGAAGGCGATGTCCGCCCGGCCGATCAGGCAGAGCTCGTCGCCGAGCGCAACCGTCTCATCCTCGAGAACCGTAATGCCGTATCGCGCAAAGGTTCTCTCCACATCGTCTTTTCCAAAGGCGACTCCGCGCCAAAGGCCGTTTCGAAACGAGTCGTGGTTACCGAATATATAATAGGTTCCATAGGTGCTCGGTATGCCGCCGAATGCTTCCGCGAGCCCCGTCAACTCCTCCTGTCTCTTATACACATCTGACGCTGCCGACGAAGCTAGAAGTGTAGATC
>USLV01000105.1 GCA_900555705.1 uncultured Oscillospiraceae bacterium
GGCATACGAGATGTAGAGAGGCCTCGTGGGCTCGGAGATGTGTATAAGAGACAGCCTCGTCCGCCGTCTCCGCCGAGGCGACAACCACGCCGTCCGCGTCGGTCAATGTCAGCGTCACCGGCCGGGAATGGCCAAGGAAGGCGAGCGATACCCGCACCTCGGCGGCGGTATACCCCGCCGAGAGCGGGGTCGTAACCGTGAAATCCCAGAGGTGGCCCTCCGGGCGGAGAAGCAGATAGACATCCCGGAAAATGCCGGAGAAGCGGAACTTGTCCTGATCCTCGAAATAGCTGCCGTCGCACCATTTCAGCACCAGCACCGCCACCCGGTTTTGCCCCTCGCGCAGGAAATCCGTCACATCGAACTCGCTTGTGCTGTGGGCAACCTGGTCATAGCCCACAAACCGGCCGTTGACATACAGATAAAAGCAGGAGTCGACGCCCTCAAAATTCAGATAGGCGCGGCGCCCGTCCGCCTTCACCTCAAAATCCCGGATATACAGCCCGCAGGGATTGTCGTGCGGCACAAAGGGCGGGTCATACGGGAACGGATAGGGCACATTCGTATACTGGCAGCCGTCGTGGCCATGCAGCTGCCAGACCGACGGCACCGGCATCTCCTCGAGCGCGGCCAAATCCGCTGCCTCCGCCAGCAACGATTCGTCCACATCGGCAAACCGCTCGAAATAGCGGAAACGCCAGCACCCGTTCAACAGCAGCAGACGGTCGCTGTCCCGCTTCTCCCGGGCAAAGAGCGGCTCGCCGTCGGCGGCGGGCAGATAGTAGGCGCGGTCGGGCATCGTGCCCACCCGCACAATCTGTTCATTCTCGTGATACTGTGGCTGGATCATAATCATATTCCTCCCTCAATGATAGTCCGGCAGCCAGCCGGCGTGTGCTTCTATCATATCGTCGCACAGCGCTCGAATGTCATCGATCGACAACTCGGACGAGGTATGCGGATCCATCATCGCGGCCATATAGATATATTCTTTGCGGCAGGTGCGGGCCGCCTCGATGGTCAGCAGCTGTACATTGATATTGGTGCGGTTAAGTGCCGCACACTGCTCCGGCAAATCCCCCACATAACAGGGATTGATGCCGTTCCGGTCGACGAGGCAGGGCACCTCGACGCAGGCATTCGACGGCAAATTGGGAATGAGCCCCGTATTGAGCACATTTCCATGAATGCGACACGGCTCATCACGCATCACTGCGCGAATGATATAGGACGCAAACTCGCCGGTTTTGCGATGTCCGATGTGCGCATCCCGCAGCAGACTCTCCCGCACCTCGTTCCAGCCGCGAATCTGATTGACACAGCGGCGGGGATACTCATCCAGGGGGATGGCATAGCGTTCAATCAGCTCCGGGTACTTATCCTTGATGAAATAGGGCATATATTCGGCATTGTGCTCGCTCGACTCGGTGACATAATAGCCGAACTGCCGCATAATCTCCAACCGCACGAGGTCATGCCGATCAGAGTTATACGCAGGCGAATCCGCCCGTCGCCTGATCTCGGGATAGAGATCGCGGCCTTCCAAATCTTCGATTTTCAACAGCCACGCCTGATGATTGATGCCTGCAATTTCCCAGCGGCACATATCTTTGTATTCGCCCATGTCGAGTGTATCCAACAGCCCGGGGACACAGCCCTGCACCGAGTGGCACAAACCCACCGTTTGAATGTCGGTATAGCGCTGCATATAACCGGTGAGCATCGCCATCGGATTGGTATAGTTCAGTAAAATCGCACGCGGACAGAGGCGCGCCATGATCGACGCATAGTTCTCCATAACGGGAATGGTGCGCAACGCGCGGAAGATGCCGCCAATGCCGAGCGTATCCGCGATTGTCTGGCGAAGGCCGTACTTTTTCGGCACCTCAAAATCCGTCACTGTACAGGGCTCGTACAACCCAACCTGAATCGCGTTGATAACAAAATCCGCACCGCTGAAAGCCTCGGTCGGATCAAGCGTCTGCACGATGCGCGCCTGTCCCTGCATGGTTTGATTGATGTTGCAGAGAATCTGAAAGGAATCGTCCAGCCGTTTGGGATCGATATCAAACAGACAGACGTCGAAAGCGCCGAGCTCCGGCGTCAGGATACAGTCGCCGATGACGTTGCGGGCAAACACCGTACTGCCTGCGCCGATAAAGGTAATCTTCATGTAAATTCACTTCCTTTTTCTGCAAAGAATGGCTTATTTGTATTCTACTCCCATCTGCTTTGAAGTGCGATGCTTTCATGTTGCAATTACTTGACTCCATGTTGTATAATAAGCGTATCCAAACAGAAAGCGGTGTGCACTATGTCTTCCCTATCCCACCAGGCCAATCGGTCGCTGCAAATCCGGCTGTGTGGCTCGGAGATTTGCCGTCCCGGCCATAGCTATGGTCCGGCAATGCGCGATCACTATCTAATCCATTGTGTCTCAGACGGAAAAGGCTGGTTTCAGAAAGACAATACCACATGGACACTGCGGCGCGGGCAGGGATTTCTGATGGTTCCGGGACAGGTCGCATCCTATGCCGCCGACAAGGAGCACCCCTGGTGCTATCGCTGGATCGGTTTCCATGGGCCGGATGCGGAACACGTGCTTTCGCTCTGCGGCATCCGGCCGGAGCAACCCGTTTTCTCGCTTCGCAATATCGGTGCAGTGCTCAGCTGTATGGCTGAGCTCGAGCCGCTCTATTTTGACCAGGACAATTCCTTCGCCGCCGTCGGCAAGTTATACGAATGGTTCGCTCTGCTGCAGGAGGGAACCGGCCAGATGCCCCGCCGCCATCCGGACAGCCTCGAGCGCGCTACCCGCTATATCCGGCAAAATTATTCTTATCCGCTGACGGTCGAAGGAATTGCCCGGGTGGTGGGACTCGACCGCAGCCAGCTCTTCCGGATTTTCAAAAAGGGCTATGGCCTCTCGCCGCAGCAATACCTGCTTCGTTTCCGGCTGGAACAGGCCGCCGCTCTGATGAATACGACCCATCTCTCGGTAACGGAGATTCTCTATTCCTGCGGCTTCAACGATCCCTGCCACTTTTCGCGACAGTTCAAGGAAGCCTACGGTCTCTCGCCTTCCCTTTATATGCGTTCTATACGCTGACAGAAGCGATCGGCCGCCAACATCGCCGCCCGCTTTTCCAGCATATCATCCAACCGCAAAAATTCCGACTGTTCAAAGGAGGGTGTCACATGACGGGACGAGGGATGCATCGATTTGCTGCGGCGGTCTGCGCGGCGGTTGTCGCTGCCGGTGGGCTCAGCGGCTGCGGCAAAAAGGAGACCGAGACGGGGGGATTTCTGCTCTCCCCCTTCACCTTTGAAGCAGCTATGAGCGGCCGGGAGCTGCAATTTGTGGACCAGAAGCTGTATTTTCAGGATACCGAAGTGGACACGGCCACCTGGGTCGACACGCCGCTTCTGCGATGTGTCGATCTCGCCACCGGCGAGGGACGGGAGCTCTATCGTCCGCAGGAAAACCAGCGCGGTTCTTTTTCCGACTGGGATATAGACACGGACGGGAGCATCTGGCTGTTGACATCCACCATGGAGGAGGGGGCGGTCTCCTCGTCGGGCATGCCGGTCTATCGTCGTCTTCTCCGCCGACTGAACCCGGATGGGCAGGAGCTCTCGCAGTTCGATCCGTCTCCCATGCTGGAAGCGGAAGAATATCCCATGTTCCTGGCCCTCAGCGGCGACTACCTGGTGCTGACCGCCAGCACCAGCAGCCGGGACGCAGAGGGTACCATGCAAAATTCCGACCGGGTCTATGTCCTCAACCGACAATACGAGCTGCTCTTTCGGCTGGATTGGGAAGCAGAGGGCGATCTGGGAGACTGGTATCGCCTGTCCGACGGGCGTTTTGCGGCCGTCTGCGGCTCGCGGGATACGCAGCAGCTCCTCCCGCTCGATGTTGAAAACCAGACATGGGGCGAGCCTATCCCATTCCCGACCCCCAGCGAGACCGACGCCGGGGACAGCTATGGCGTCCTCTGTGAATCGGCTGGCGAATTTCTCTTTCTCGTGCAGTTTGACAACGATCTCCTCTATGGCTATGACGCCGCCTCCGGCGAATACCGCGAGATACTGCGCTGGCACGAACGCGACATCGTGTGGGAAAACCCGCCCACCGTCCGGATGCTCGCGGACGGCGGTATCCTCGCTGCCGACTGCGGCGAGGGCTACGGCGTGCGGCTGGCCCCCTGCGCTCCTGCTGACGAGGTGAAAAAGGTCACGCTGACGCTGGCAGGAATTTATCTCGACGAGACGCTGGCAAAGGATATCCAGCGGTTCAACAAGTGCAACACCACCTGTCGCATCGAGGCGAAGGACTATTCCGGTGGTGATCTGCATAATATCGAGGCGGCGAAAACCAGACTGAATACCGAGCTGCTCGCCGGGACCGTTCCCGATATTCTCTATCTTTCCGGCGGCGTCTCGGGCGCGGCGCTCGCCAAAAAGGGGGTACTTGAGGATCTCTATCCGATGCTGGACGCCGACGAGGGCCTCAGTCGGGATGTCTTTGTCGACGGGGTGCTCGCCGCCTAGGAGGCGGGTGGCGTCCTCTATCAGCTCGCGTCCAGCTTTTCTCTCAGCACCGTGATCGCAGACGCCGGTGTCGTCGGAGAGGCGTCCGGTCTCGACTGGGCGCGGCTGGACGCGCTGAAAGCCGCCAACCCGGAGAAAAAGCTCTTCAGCACCGACCTGATGCGGGAGCAGCTGCTTCTTCCGCTCGCCTACACCAGCTTCACCGACTACGTCGATTGGGAGACGGGGATCTGCCGTTATGAGAGCCCCGGCTTTATCCGGATGCTGGAGGAGGCCAAAAAGCTGCCGGATGTCGATGATGCCATGAAGCTGCTGACAAGCGACGAATGGGTCGAGGCCAGTAAAATCGACGAGATCACTGAGGGAAAAATTCTTTTTGATGTGGAGGAATTGCGCAGCGTACAGGATTATCAACGCATCCTCACCCGGCTCGGGGAAAACGCGAATTTCATCGGCTTTCCGACCGAAAGCGGAACGGGAACCCTGCTGAAGCTCCCCTCCTCCTTTGCGATCACCAAAGCCTGCAAGGACAAGGCGGGCGCCTGGCAATTTTTGCGCGAGCAGCTGCTCGCGGAACAGAAAACCGGCAACGTCGTCTTCTCCACCAATCGGACGCTTTTCGAGGCGGAGCTGGCCACCGCCATGACGCCGGCCGGCACCATGGATCAATGGGGCCAGCCGCTCTCCGTCTTTGAAAAACCGTTTGTCCAGCTGACCGAAGCGGACGCCGAATATCTGCGCGGGATGATTCGAACCGCCAAGCCCGCTGCCCTTTATGACGCGGAAATCGATGCCATCATCCAAAATGAGGCCTCCTACTATTGCAGCGGCGCCTGCACCGCCGGAGAGGCGGCCGCCGCTGTCCAGAAACGGGTCAGCCTCTATGTCGGCGAACAGCAATAAGCAGGAGCCGGACTCTTCGGAGAGTCCGGCTCCTGTTCTGTCCGTTATGCCAGTCCGCTGAGGCGGGCAACCGTCGTCACCGCCATACAGAGCAGTATGCCCAGCGCCGTCGGCAGCACCACCCAC
>USLV01000106.1 GCA_900555705.1 uncultured Oscillospiraceae bacterium
GAGCAGCATCGGCAGGCGGGTGGTGGTGAAGCTGAGGACCGCGGCTGCTGCCGAGCCGAAAAACTCGCTCAGCGCCGAGATGCTGCTCTGAGAGAGATTGTTCAGCGCCGCATTCAAAGAATCGAGCGCTTCCGGCGACAGCATGCTGGACAGGTGGTCGAGCAGCCCCTGTGCGGAGGCAGTGATCTGCCGGACCGCATCGGTCAGCAGTTGGATATTGGATTCGTTTCCGAAGAAATCGACGATCCGCAGGCCGACCCGCCAGGCACAGAAGGCGACGCCCCCGGCCAACAGCAGCATGACCGCCACCACCAGCACGACCGAGAACACCTTGCGACTGACGCTGGTTTTCCGGACGAGAAATCTCAGCGGGCGCTGCAGCATCACCGCTACGAGAAACGCGAAGACAAATGGCAGCATCCAGAGAAACAGATACCGCACCACGAGGACAAAAATGACAATCCAGGTGCCGGTATAGAGCAGATTGATGAGAAAGGCGCGCCGACGCTCGGCCTGCGCCGGGTCGAACAGGCGCGGGGAATACGGCTTCTGATCCATGGAGCAGAACTCCTTTCATTTGGGGATTCCGTTTTGATTTAGTATAACCGATGGGTATGGACATGTGCAAGTAAAATCGGCTGTAGGAGATTGTTCTTTCGAAATTCACACATTGCACATACAAAGCGGTTACAATATTTTCGGAATAATAGCGGAAAGGACAGGCGGAAACGATGGAACAGGCGGGCAGAACGGTTTTGATTGTGGATGATGAGGCGCGGATGCGCCGGGTGATCGCCGATTATCTCCGGATCAAGGGCTATGAGACGGTTGAGGCGGGCGATGGAGAAGCGGCGCTGCGGCTGTTTGCGGAAGCAGCGCCGGATCTCGTGCTGCTCGACGTGATGATGCCGGTGATGGATGGGAGGTCTGCCGCCGCCTGCGTGCACGCTCCGCTGTCCCGATCATCATGCTGACCGCCCGGTCGCAGGAGGAGGACGAGTTACAGGGATTTTCGCTCGGGGCGGATGAGTATATCGCCAAACCCTTCAGCCTGAAGATCCTGCTCGCCCGCATCGAGGCGGTGTTCCGGCGGGGCGGGGAGCAGTCCGGCCAGCCCGCTGCCGCTCCGGCAGGTCTCGAGGTGGACGCTGTCGGCCGGGTGGTCCGTATCGACGGCCGGGTGGTGGAGCTGACCTATACGGAATTTGAGCTGCTGTCCTATCTGATGACCAACAGCGGAGTCGCGCTCTCCCGCGACCGGATTCTCGACAATGTCTGGCGCTATGACTACTACGGTGACGCCCGGACGGTGGACACCCATGTCAAGAAGCTGCGCAGCAAGCTTGGGGTATATGGCGACTGTATCCGTACGATCCGCGGGATCGGCTATAAATTTGAAGGGGAGACGAGCGGTATATGAGACGCGTCACACGCCATTCCCTGATCTGGAAGCTGTTTTTCAGCGTGCTGCTCTGCACGGTGCTGCTGTTTGTCGTCAACTGGCTGCTCAACAATTTTGCGCTGGTCTCCTACTACGGGCGACAGAAGGAGAAAGTTCTCGTCGAATCCTTTGAGGAGATCAACAGCATGTATGGACGCGGGGATGAATTACAGGAGAACCGGCTCTACCAGCTGAGCAACAGCCAGAACGTCAACGTCATCATCTGGAACGGCCGGACAGTGCTATATGAGGATCGCCCCGGCGGCTGGCGTGACCGGGTTTTGTGGTTCCCGTCCGATCGGGTTGCTGAAAACGGCGACTATCTGCTCGAGACCAAGAGTGACGAAAAGATGGGCAGCAGCTTCATCACCCTCTGGGGCCTGCTGGACAACGGCTACTGCGTGCTGATGCAGACGCCGGTTGCGGCGATTGAGGAGAGCGTCGACATCACCAACCGTTTCCTCATCCTCTCCGGCTCGGTTACGCTGCTGGTCGGACTGGTGGTAGTGCTCGCGATCGCCAGGAGCTTCACCCGACCGGTGGAGGCGCTCTCCCGTATCGCGGGCGGAATGGCGCAGCTGGATTTCAGCGAACGCTATGACGTCAAGGGCTCCGACGAGCTTTCGGATCTCGGGCGCAGCGTCAACCGCATGTCGGAGGTGCTCGAGCGCACGATCTCCGAGCTGCGCGCTGCCAACGAGCAGCTTCGGGAGGACAATGAGCAGAAAACCCGGCAGAATGAGGCGCGCCGCGCCTTTATCGCCAACGTGTCGCACGAGCTGAAAACCCCGATTGCCCTGATCCAGACCTATGCCGAGGGATTGCGGGAGGACATCGCGGCGGGAGCGGGCAACCGGGATGCCTACTGTGAGGTCATCGAGGATGAGGCAGCCAAGATGTCCGGGCTGATCCGGAAGATGACGGCACTGATGCAGCTCGAGGATGGCAGCGGCCAGCTGGAACCGGAGTGCTTTGACATTGCGGAGCTGCTGCGCAACCTGATGAGCCGGAATGCGCCGCTGTTTGAAAAGCGCGGCATCACGCCGGTTTTGCCGCCGGAGACGCCCTGTTTTGTCGAGGCGGATGCCTATCTGATCGAAAATGTGCTGACCAACTATCTCTCCAATGCGCTTCACCATGTCCCCGACGGCGGTCGGGTGGAGGGTTGGATCATATCTTCAGCGGAGGGACGGCTGCGGATCTCGGTCTTCAACACCGGCAGCCACATCCCCGAGGCCGAGCTGCCCCGCATCTGGGAAAGCTTTTATAAAGTGGATAAAGCGCGCACCCGGGCCTACGGCGGTTCCGGCATCGGCCTGTCGCTGGTAGCCGCTGTCATGAAGGCCCATCGTATGCCCTATGGAGTCGTCAACCGCGTCCTGCCGGCGGCGGACGGGGGAACAGACTGCGGTGTGGAATTTTATATTGAACTGGCGTCCCGGACGTAACGGTTGCTGTGGACTTGCAATTGTCTGTAAAACGTGGTATGCTGGCATTGTATAGCGGAGACGCCGATGATTTACAGAAAGGTTGGATGATTTGTTATGGCTGCCAGAAAAATACTGTCGCTGCTGCTGTCGGCATTGCTGCTGTTCGGCGTGATGCCGATCGCCGGGCTGACGGCCTCAGCAGAGGGGGAGACACCGATTAACACCGGGAATATCACACAATTCGGACGCAATTACATGAAGAACGATACGCTGTATCTGTACTGGGCGAACGCCGGTTTCGCCTTCCGGTTCAGCGGAACCGGTGCGACGGCGACGCTGACCTCCAGCAACCTCAATGAGATTTACCGGGGCTATCTGCACATCTATGTGGACGGCGAGTTTACGCCCTCCCGCACCATCTGCCTCGAGCAGACGAGCGGCACCTATGTGCTCGCGGAGGGTTTGCCTGCCGGTGAACACACGATCGAGGTGCGCAAGCGTAACGAGGCGAAATACGGCGGCTCGGCCACGATCGGCGTGAAAACGCTGGATATCACGGATGGGACGTTCCTGACGCCGCCCGCCGCGAAGGAGAAGACGATCGAGTTTGTCGGCGATTCCATCACGAGTGGTTTCGGTAATCTGGTTTCCGCTCTGCAGCCGGATCCCGGCAAGTTCACAACCGAGATGCAGGACAGCACGATGACCTATGCCGTGCTGGCGGCCAAGGCGCTCGGCGCAGAGGCGAATGTCCTCTCCCGCAGCGGCATGCGGTTTGTCTTCAGTCCCGAAGGACTCGACAAGCTGGAATCCTGGTATCCGCACTATGAGGAGACCGCAACCCTGCCGGACGACAAGACCTCCTGCCCGGACAAGTGGGATTTCGCGTCCCACCCGAGCGATGTGGTGGTGATTAACCTCGGCACCAACGACAACGGCGCCAAGGTGAACAACCAGACGATCTCCGACGCGGATATGACAAAGGACGCCGTCGCGTTGATCGAGCTGGTCCGGAAGAACAATCCCGACGCCGTGATCATCTGGACCTACGGTATTATGGGTAACGGTCGAAAAGCCGCGCTGAGCGCAGCGGTCGAGCAGGTCAATGCGGCGGGCGACGAGAAGGTCTATTATCTCGGCCTCGCGAACCTGCAAACTACGACCGAGGGCATCGGCACCCACGGCCACCCCTCGATGCAGACGCATATCAACCGCAGCATGGATCTCGCCGCCTTTATCGCGGAGAAAACCGGCTGGTCGTATGATCTCGGCGTGACGATGCAGGCGCAGCTCCAGCTCTCGGCGCAGTTTGACGACGAGGACTATCTCGCCGATTTCACCGAGCTGTCGGCGAAGAATTTCCAGTCTGCGATGGAGGCCGGCCGGGCGATGACCGGGGTGACCAACGAGGAGTGGAAGACGGCGATCGAAAAGGTGCAGTCCACCTATCTGAAGCTCGTCTCGACTGCGGATATGTCAAAGGAGTATATCGTCATCGACACCTTTGACAAGAAGGATGGCTGGTCGATCGCCGGTTCCGAGCTGATCGATACCGAGAATCAGAAGCAGGGCGCAGCCTGCCTCTCGACCAGCGCCAACGGCTCCGGCAATTCGATCAATTTTATGAGGACCAACGCGCCTCTGAACATTACGCTCCCGGAGGACTGGGAGAACTGGTTTGTGGAGTTCTGGATGTATGTTGACCATCCGGAGAACATCCCGGGTGGAAGCTGTCTCGAGCTGTCCCAGGTGGTCGACAAGGTCGAAGCGCAGTGGGGCCTCAATTCGCTCGGCCTGCAGGCGGGCTGGAACAAGGTGCAGCTTCGCATGAATACGGCCAGCCTCTCCGGCCGGGAGGATTTCCAGACATTGCAGAATATCCGGCTGTTTATCGTCAATTTGACCGGCGCGCCGGAGCTCACCATCAAGGTGGACGACATGGTGCTTTCCAAAGGCAAGGCTGCGGCGGATATCGCCGCCTGGCAGGCGCAGAGAACAGCGGCCGAAGAGATGCTGACCAAAACGGACTACCCAGAAGCGGCGCTGGCGCCGGTGAAAGCTGCCTATGAAGCGGCCGGCGAGGCTACGACCCAGCGCGACGTCGATGTGACGACGGAGAATCTGAAAGCGGCGATGGAGGCTGTGGCGGGCAACATCGAGGCGGCTGGAAAGGTAGATGCGTTGATCGCTGCGCTCCCGGAGACGGTGACGGCGGCGGATCGTGCGGCGGTTGCGGCTGCGCGCGAAGCCTATGAGGCGCTGACGGCGGAACAGAAGGCGCTGGTGACAAAGCTGGCGGTTCTGGAGGCAGCGGAGAAGGCGCTCCCGACCTGCACGCTCGGCGACATCGATGGCAGTGGCAAGGTGGATACCACGGATGCGCGTCTGGCGTTGCAGTATGCGGTGGAGAAGATCACGCTGACGGAGGATCAGCTGCTTGCCGCCGATGTCGACGGCAGCGGCAAAGTGGACACCACCGATGCCCGTCTGATCCTGCAATATGCAGTTGAGAAGATCGACAAATTCCCCGCGAGCAAGTAACTTCTTGAAGAGCTCTAATTGGGATGCAGGATCACGGAATGACTTATTTTAAACAAAAGGCTTATTTCCTCTGTAGGGGG
>USLV01000107.1 GCA_900555705.1 uncultured Oscillospiraceae bacterium
GCTTCGTACCGGCCGCTTCGTCCGTAACAGCGCCACAAACACCGCCAGTGTCAGCAGCGACGCCACCACCCACAGGCCGATCATCACCCATCCATTCATGCCAGGCTCTCCTCCTTTTGTTCGGCCCTCCGGCTGCCCGTTTCCGCGCCGCAGAGCGCATCGCGCATCGACGGCGTCGCTACCGGCGCGGTGTAGGCCGCGTGCCGCTCCCGCGCAAGGCGCAGCAGATATCGGTAGCGTGCCTGCAGCGCCAGTCGCTCATAGATGCAGGCTTCAATCAGATCCGTGTCATTCTCGAGCCGGAACCAGTCGTCCACACACCCCAACCGGCGGCACACCTCCCGGATGGCGAGCGCAATCGGATCCTCCTGCAAATCCTCCCGGAGAATGGTCTGCTTCAGCGTTCTGAACATGTACATACCCGCCCTTCACAAAATTCTTATGTGAAGTATGGGCGGAATATGACGGCCTTAATCGGCCGGGACAAACCCAATTTTACCGGTGGAGACATCAGCGGAGACAACGCGGATGCGAATTGGATCACCGACTGTCAGGAGAACCTCCCCCATCATCCCCAACACCGAGGCCATCCCATCGAAGCGCGGCGCCGGGTCGGGCAGCTCCTCAAGCCGGATCATACCCTCCACCGTATCCGGTAGCAGAACATAGACCCCGAAAGCGCTGACCGAGGATACCACGCCGTCCATACACTGTCCGATTCGGGGCAGCATAAATTCCGCTTTATAGCAGGCCTCGCAGCTTCGCTCTGCCGTCATCGCCCGCACCTCGCACTGAGAGGCGGCGGACGCTGCCGAAGCCGCGAAGCGGCCGTAACGCGCGGTGTCTTTCCCAGCGAGTGAGGCGGTCAGGATACGATGGATCGCGAGGTCGGCATAGCGGCGGATCGGCGAGGTGAAATGACAGTAGTCATCGAGCGAGAGGCCATAATGGCCGAGCGGCCGCGGGTCGTATTTCGCCTTGGCCATCGAGCGCAGCAGCTGATCCGAAATCAGCATCGCATAGCGGGTGTCCGCCGCCTCCGCAAGCAGGTGCTTAAGTGTCGACTTGGTGGGAGCATCCGATGCCGCACCGAGGCCGAGACGTTCCGCCTGTTCCATCAACAGCGCCAGCCGTTCCTCATTCGGCGCTTCATGCACCCGGTAGACAAACGGCAGTTCCCGCTCGCGGGCGTATTTCGCTACCTGCTCGTTTGCCGCAATCATGAACTGCTCGATCATCTCCTCCGCTTCACCGGTGACACGCGGCCGAATCTCGACCGGATGCCCGTCCGCATCAAGCACAAACCCTGCCTCCCGGCTCTCGAGGTCAAGGGTACCGCGCGCCGAGGCCGCCGCCTTCAGCCGGGCAGCCAGCGCCCGCATCGACGGAAGCACCGCGGCAACCGGGCGATATTTCTCCTGTACGGCTGTCTCCGCTGTGCCATCGAAGAGCTGGTTCACTTCGCTGTAGACGCCGCGAACGGCGGAACGGATGACGCTTTTCGCGAGCCGAAAATTCCGACACACTCCGTCGCCGTCATAACTCAGCAGTGCCGTCATGGTCAACTTATCCTCGCCCGCGTTCAGCGAGCAGGCGCCGTTGGACAGTGCCGTCGGCAGCATCGGCACCACCCTGTCGGCAAAATAGACCGAGGTTCCCCGTGTCATCGCTTCCTCGTCCAGCGGCGTGTGCGGCTCGACATAGTGCGAGACGTCCGCAATGTGCACACCAAGCACCAGAAGACCATTCTCCTCCCAGAGCGAGATCGCATCGTCAAGATCTTTCGCATCGCGGCCGTCGATCGTGAACACCGGCCGTTCCCGCAGATCCAGCCGTCCGGCGTATTCAGCCTCCGAGATTCCGGCAGCCTCCCGCTCGCGGGCCTGCCGTTCCACTTCCTCGGGAAAGACGGTCGGGATGCCCGCCGCGTCGAGAATCGCATCCGCGCAAACCCGCGCGCTGTCCGCCCGGCCATATACCGATATCACGGAGGCTATCAGACGGTTCTGCTCATCCCAAGTGGCCAGGAACCGGATCTTATCCCCTGCCTGCGCCCCCCCAAGCGTCGATTTTCGAACCGGTACCGGGAAGCGGATCGCACCGTCCGGGACAACTGTGTATTGCGGACGACCATGCCGCCCTTCTTCCGAGAACAGGCGTCCGGTATACAGCCGTGCTCCTTCCTGTTCAATCTGTAAGATACGGCCGTGTGGCCCTCGAGCCTCGGGGCGGCCGAGGCGGATACGCACCTGATCGCCGGGCAGTGCACCACCGAGCTGCGCCCCCGGAATAAAACAGTCGCCGCCTTCCTCCATGCGGGCAAAACCAAATCCGGCGGAAAGCGATATCAGTTCGCCCCTGACCAAGCCTTCGGAACCCGCGCTGTATCGTCCTTTGGCACTGCAAAAGATAGCGCCTGCACGCTCCAGCCGTTTCAGGTCGAGCAGGAATGCCCGGCGTTCCCCACGCCGCACACCCACGCGCTCCGCAATCGCGTCAGCCGACAATGACCGCTCCGCTTCTTCGAGACAGCGCCTGATCTTTTCCTTGAAATGCCTCATCGTCCAATTCCTCTCCTTCATTCAAAACGGCCATAAAAACAGCCCTGCCCGACAGAAAATCGGGCAGGGCGTTTTGTTTTCCTGCTATTTACGCTCCGAGGAAGGTCGTGACCATCATGCCGGCAAAGACCAGCACAAAGAACACAATGGCGATCACTTTCGTCCACTTGGCCAGCAGCGCATCCAGCGTGCGAGCCTTGCCCTTCTCCATAAAGCTGTCAGCGGCACCGGCAATAGCGCCCAGGTTCGCCTGACGCCCCTCCTGCAACAGTACCACCAGGATAATCAGCAGCGAAAAAATAATCAAAACAATGCCTACAGCAATTTCCCAGCCTGTCATACTTCCTGTCCCTCCAAGATATCATTGCAATCTTTTCTATTTTCTATACTAGCATATCAACGGCAAAAAAGCAAGCAAAACTTTTCCAATGCATCGCCGCATAATTTTCTTGACGACGGATATGCTACATCCGTCAGCGGGCAATCACGATTGCGTTTGCCAAAAACAGAAACGATTCTCACAGCAGAACCACGACATCTGTTTTTATTCCCGCTGTCAAACCGCTCTCTATCGTCTGCAAAGGCGGTTGACAGCGGTTTTCTTTTTGTCCGCAAAACAAGTGCCCGAATCGCGGGGAACATCGGTACCGGTTAGAGCCGCTGCATCTCAGCCGGCCGGACGCAGACTGACCAGTATATACACCTGTTCCCTGTTCATTTGCGCCAGCCAGAGCGTGCCACTGACATCATAGAGGCAGTACGCCATCGAATCCGGTTTTTTCTCGAGTTCATAAAAGAAACAGTCCTCCGGACGCTCGAGCGTTACCTCCTGACCGGATACTGCCATCTCACAGCCAGGCAGCGCCGGATCCGGCAGCGGCTTTGCCCGCAGCGTACCCAGCGTTCGCTCTCCGGCAGCATCAACGGCGGTCAGCACGCCGTTTCGAATGCGGTATTCCGGCATGTTGCGCGCATCCGGCAAAAACGAGCTCAGCGGGTTGACAAACAGCGTGCTGTCAAACCAGTAAGTGCCGTCGATGGGACGACCGACAGAAAAGGAGAATGAGAGCGGGTGTGTCCCGGTCTCCCCGGAAAAGGAGAATGCCGTCCCGAGTCGATAGGTGCCGGGATAAAGCGGTTCACAGGTCGACAAATCATAGGTATGCGCGACCTCCTGACCGGGCGACAGCTCATAGGCAATCGACGGTACAACACCAGGGCCGTCGACCGGTTCCCAATCCGCTTCTTCCCAGCGCGCGAGCGAGAACCCCTTGCCCCAGAGAACCGTCCGGTCGCCCTGGTTTTTCCAGCGCACCTCCAGTTCCCGCTTTTCCGGCCGGCAGGCCGTCAGCAGCAGTTCGACATCCGGCGTCGTTTTCACCGTCTCCGTCGGCACGATCTCATCCCGGCTCTCCGGCGCCGCCTGTTCACCGCAACCGGCCATAAAAATCGCGAGCACAATCGCCGCCAACAGTGCCGGCATCCGGCGCCATTCCAATCGCCAAAAGGCCCCGCCCCGCATCGCGCATCCCCCTTTTTGAACAGTCACAACTCCGCTCTTTCTGCTTCCAGTTTACCAGTGATCGGACAGTCTGTCAACCGCAGTACTTGACAGAATTCCAGGATATGGAGTAAACTAGAACAATATATGAGATGGACTATACTTGAAGGAATGATGAATGTATGGCTCCCAAAAAGCCAACCTATGGAAACGACAGTATCACCTCGCTGAAGGGGGCGGATCGCGTCCGAAAGCGTCCGGCCGTCATCTTCGGCTCCGACGGGCTGGAAGGCTGCGAACATGCGGTCTTTGAAATCCTCTCCAACTCCATCGACGAGGCGCGTGAGGGCTTTGGCAACCGAATCGTCACCACTCGCTTCGAGGACGGCTCTTTTGAGGTGCAGGATTTCGGCCGCGGTATGCCGGTCGACTTCAACCAGAAGGAAGGCCGCTATAACTGGGAGCTGATCTTCTGCGAGCTGTATGCAGGCGGTAAATACAATACCAACGACGGCGAGAGCTATGAATTCTCGCTCGGTCTCAACGGTCTCGGCGCCTGTGCCACCCAGTATTCCTCCGAATACATGGATGTGGAGGTGCACCGCGACGGCTTCTGCTATAAACTGCATTTCGAGCAGGGCGAAAACATCGGCGGGCTGCAAAAGGAGCCCTATGCCAAAAAAGACACCGGCACCACCATCCGCTGGAAGCCGGATCTTGCAGTCTTTACCGATATCGCCGTACCGCTCGACTATTTTCGTGATATCTTAAAGCGGCAGGCCATTGTCAATCAGGGTCTGCTGTTTATTCTCAAGAACCAGAACGGCCGCAGCTTCGAGACGGAGGAGTTCCGCTATGAAAACGGTATTGCGGACTATGTGAAAGAGCTGACAGGCGACGATACGCTGACCGACGTGCAGGTCTGGTCCTCCGAACGAAAAGGACGCGACCGTGCGGACAAGCCCGAATACAAGGTCAAGCTGAACGTCGCTTTCTGCTGCTCCAACAAACAGAGCCTTCTCGAATATTACCACAACTCCAGCTGGCTGGAGCACGGCGGATCACCGGAAAAGGCGGTTCGCTCCGCCTTCGTCTCACAGGTCGACGCCTATCTGCGGCAGAACGGGAAGTATCTCAAAAATGAGAGCAAGATCAGCTTCCAGGACGTGCAGGACTGCCTTGTGCTGGTCTCCTCCTCTTTCTCGACCCAGACCTCCTATGAAAACCAGACCAAAAAGGCTGTCTCTTATACACATCTGACGCTGCCGACGAAGCTAGAAG
>USLV01000108.1 GCA_900555705.1 uncultured Oscillospiraceae bacterium
CCATTATAGCAAAGGGAGTTTTTCTCTTCTTTTCGCCAAGTGAACGTTTTAAAAGGGGCACCTTTTTCAAGGCACCCCTTTTAAAGCGGTCGTCTGACTCAGCAGTCGCCCTTCTGGTTGAAGCAGTTTTTGTCAAAGCTCGGATTGCAGGCGTAGAAATTCCGGCTGTCCATGCGATCGGTCGCCAGCCGCAGTCCCTCGCCGAAGCGCTGGTAATGGACGATCTCCCGCTCACGCAGAAATTTCAGCGGATCCCGTACATCCGGGTCATCCACCAGCCGCAGCAGGTTGTCGTATGTCGTCCGCGCCTTCTGCTCTGCTGCAAGATCCTCGTTCAAATCGGCAAGAACATCCCCCTTGACGCCAATATAGCTGGCAGTCCACGGCACACCTGACGCAGCAACCGGATAAACTCCAGCGGTGTGATCCACAAAATAGGGCGCGAATCCGGATTTCAGGATCTCCTCCTCGCTCATCTCACGGGTCAGCTGATGCACCATTGCCGAGATCATCTCAAAATGCGCCAACTCCTCAGTCGCGATATCGGTCAGCAGCCCCTTGAGCTCCGCATACGGCATGCTGTAGCGCTGACTGAGATAGCGCATGGAGGCTCCCAATTCGCCATCCGGCCCTCCATATTGCGTAATGATCAGTTGAGCAATCTGCGGATTGGGATTTTTGATTCGGACCGGATATTGCAGCTTTTTCTCATATTGCCACATAATACATTCCCCCTCACATAAAATCCCATGGCCACGGGTCGTCGACCCATGTCCAGCGGTCGCCACAGACATCGTTCTGTGTCACCACATAAGGACCAAAATTCTTCTCATATTCCTCGATCAACTCGCAGCGCTTTGTCATATAGGCCTCACGGGTTTTCATCGCATCCTCATCGTCGGGATGCGTGTCCAGATACAATGCCATTTCCAGAATCGCGAAATCATAGGCGTCGATCTTCTGACGCCAGCACATACTATCGTCCACAGCGGCAACCTCCTTCCACCAACCACGGCTTATCCAGCTCCGGGAAAATAGTGCCGCGGCGGAATCCGTATTCCGGCTCATAGACGCATTCGAGGTACTGCACCGGGATGAATACCATGGCGGGCAGCGGGGTACAGGTACAGGAATCGTCCTCGCGTTCCCTTTCGGGACAACACATATCGTGATTCAATGCCAGCTCTCCTTTTTCTGAATTTGGACTTTCAGGCCGTCCTCATCCCCAGTCTATGCCCATCCCACTGTTCGGGTTCCGTCCGTCGGCGATAAAGCGGGATTTTTTGTGGAAGATGTCCTGCTTCCCCAATGGAACTTGTCTAAAATGCCCTCTTGCTTTCTGGCACAGAAACCCGTATACTCAATGAAAGGAAAGGGAGGAAATTTTCTATGATGTATGACACGCTGAAGAAACAGACCGCTGTCGGCTACAACACCTGGGACACCACGAGTGTGCTGTCGCATGTGCTGCTGCCCTATGGTCTGTCCATTCGCCTCGGCTTTAAGGACTACGTCACCGGCCGGGTGTTCCGCAATGTCCTGATCGGCGACGCCATTGACGGCAAGGAGCTGATCCATCCCGGCATCCGCACCTATGGCGGCGGCTATACCGAACTCGCGTTCCACCACGGTTCAGTTCATGTCCGGATCCAGTCTGCTGCTGTTGAGGATGAGCAGTATCTCCTCATCACGCCGCTCGAATTTCCGGAGCAGGATACGGTTGTGCGCGCGCCGGCGCTGGTGGCGGATCTTTGCATGCTCTGGAACCGTCCGGGCCGTGTCTGCCGGGAAGGCAATCAGTTGAAAGCCGAGCTCGCCGACCGGGAGATCACCTTCTCCGCGACCGGCCGCCTGTTGGACGAATACTATACCTTCTCCACAAACCCGTATCTCGCGATGGAGCTCTCCGGTCCGATTGCCATTTCCTCCGCCGCCTGTTCGCTCGAGGAGGTACAGAAGACCATCGAGGCTGCGCGGGCAAAGGCGGAGGAAAGTGCCGCAAAATACGGTGACCAGGCGGAATGCTATGCCGCCATGCGTACCTGCCTCGCCTGGGACACCATCTATGATCCGGAGCACGATCGTATCTGCTCGCCGGTCAGCCGGAACTGGAACGTCCGTTGGGGCGGCTATGTTCTCTTCTGCTGGGATACCTTTTTTGCCGCCGCGATGGCCGCCGTCGAGAACAAAGAGCTCGCCTATATGAACATCCTCGCGATCCTCGAGGAGATGACCGAAAACGGCTTTGTCCCGAACTTCGGCGCGGCTTATGACTATAAGAGCCGGGATCGCTCCCAGCCGCCGGTCGGCTCGATTGTCATCCGTCAGGTCTATGACCGTTACCGCGAGAAATGGCTGCTTGAGGAGACCTTCGACCGACTGTTTGGCTGGAACACCTGGTTCACAAACGAGCGTACCAACGCCGACGGCACCCTCAGCTGGGGTTCCAATGTTTATCAGCCCCGCATCGGCAAGCATTGGGAGCGCTTTGCGATTCACAACCACGACGGCGCGGCCTTTGAATCCGGCCTCGACAACAGCCCGATGTATGACGGCGTGCCCTTCAACCCGGACACCAACTGCCTCTATCTGGCGGATGTCGGCCTGACCGGTCTCTACATCGCCGACTGCGAGGATCTCGCCTATCTGGCGGCGGAAATCGGCCGAACAGAGGAGCAGCAGGTGCTGCTGCAACGGGCGCAACACGCCAAGGACGGCATGGCTGCGCTTTGGAGCGAGCAGGACGGCATCTTCCTGAACCGCCGTACGGATACCGGCGAGTTCAGCCGTCGCCTCTCGCCCACCAATTTCTACGCGCTGTTCAGCGATCGCGTCTCGGATGAGCAGGCGACTCGCATGGTGAAGGAGCACATGTTTAATCCGGAGGAGTTCTGGGGCGACTATGTACTGCCCTCCATCGCGCGCAACGACCCCGCTTTCCCGGACCAGAACTACTGGCGCGGCCGCGTCTGGGGCCCGCTCAACTATCTCGTGTATCTGGCGCTCTGCCGCCAGAACCAGCCGGAGGCGCGGACCGCGCTCGCGGAGAAGTCGGCCGACCTGCTGCTGAAGGAATGGCGCCTGCACGGCCATGTCCACGAGAACTACGACAGCACGACCGGCATGGGCTGCGGTGTGCATAACAGTGACAAGTTCTATCACTGGGGTGCACTGCTGGCGCTGATCGGTGTGCTCGAGAGCGAGCAGCCGAACGCCTGATCAATCGAAAAGCATAAACAAAAGCCGGTGTCTTTCAGATACCGGCTTTTCATATTTTTACTCACATGCAGTTCTCCACAAAGCTCACCGGAACATCCATACGTGTCGCCACCTGTTCCGGCGTCATCCCGCTGTCCAGAAAACGCCTGCAAACCACATCCATGGCTTCCCCCACCTCAATCACATGCCGGTCGGGATCATAGAAACGTACCACACGCTGCCCCCATGCATGCTCTTTGACCGGGTGCACACAGGCAACATTGCTCGCCTCCAGCTTGACAAGAAACTGGTCAAACTCCTCTGCTTCAAAGTAGAGCTCAAAAGTATGACTGCCAAAGGAAATATCCTCTCTGCCGATAAACTCTCGCCAGGTTGCAAGCGTCTGTAAAGCTAATCCGCCGGTCAACGTCTTGTTGGCACCAAAATCCAGAATGACCTGAAGCCCCAGGACCGTTTTATAAAATTCAACTGAGCGTTCCATATCCGCTACCACCAGCATCGGATTTTTCATCTGCACGTTCATTGCCACCCTTTTTTCACCGTTTTGAGAACCCATAAAGACGATCTGCCTTATGTCCCTTTCGGGACATAAGGCAGATATTCTCCATCAGGGCTCCTGAAGCTGGGCCGGAGGATTGCGCAGCGTCTGTCGCACCTGCCGCACCTCGCCGAGGCGCTGGGCAAGCGTTTCCTCCGTCCGCCGAAGCATATCCTCGGAAAAATCATAGGCACTCTTGCGCATCTCGCGGGCGCGTTGCTGGGACTGGCTGAGCAGTTCGTTCGCCTTGGCCTGCGCCTGCTTGACAACCTCTTCCTCCGCAATCAGACGACGCGCACGCTCCTCCGCTGTGCGGACAATCGACTCCGCCTCCCGCCGGGCGGTCGAGATGATGTCCGCCCGATCCGAGACGATCGCCTTCGCCTGCCGCACCTCGATCGGCATATTCGCGCGAATATCGTCGATCAGGTCACGCAGCCGCTCCGCCTCCACAAGGCATTTGCCGCCGGAAAGCGGCATACTCCATGCCTTGTCGATCATATCGTCGATCTGCTCCAGAATTTCCTCCACTGTCATGTCGCATCGTTCCTTTCAAATTTCCGCAGAATATCCTCTGCGATACATCCCGGGACAAACGCCCGGATATCTCCTCCATAGCCCGCGACCTGCTTCACCAGGCTGGAGGATAGATACATATGCTCCGCCTTGGTGGTCAAAAATACCGTCTCCGCCTCGGAATTGAGCTCGCGGTTGGTAAGCGCCATCTGGAACTCATACTCAAAATCCGACATGGCCCGGAGACCTTTAACAATGGCGATCGCGTGCTTTTCCCTTGCATAGGCGGCGAGCAGCCCATCATAGATATCAATCTCGACATTTGGAATGTCCGCTGTTGTCCTCCGAAGCAGCTCGCGCCGCTCCTCCTTCGTGAACAGTGGCTGCTTTGCCGCATTGGTCATCACGACGACAATCACCCGGTCAAAGAGCGATGCCGCCCGGTGGATGATGTCCATATGGCCGTTGGTTACCGGGTCGAAGCTGCCGGGACAGATCGCAATTTTTTCAGAACCCTGTATCCCGTTCAAGCCGTCCCCTCCTCTGCCTCGCGCCGATAGATCCAGACCATGACGCGGCCATATCGATAAGTACGATAGAGCGTCAATCCTTCAGCCTGCTCCGGCATCGTCAGTTCACGATCACTCTCACAGACGACCAGCCCGCCCACCGCCATATGCGGCGCGAGCGCCCGCAATGTCGGCTCCAGCAGTTCTGCCGCATACGGCGGATCGAGAAAGGCGAGATCGAAGTCCTCCTTCACATGCGCGAGATAGGACGCCGCGTCCTGCGCCAGTACCCGCCCCTCCGGAGCAATCCCCAGTTCCGTCAGGTTGCGGCGGATAAGGGCGGCGGCTTCCGGGTTGCGATCCACAAATACACAGCCGACCGCCCCGCGGCTGAGAGCCTCGATACCGAGTTGACCGGAACCCGCGAAGAGGTCGAGCACCCGCCGTCCCTCGATATCAAACTGAATGGCACTGAACAGCCCCTCCTTCACTCGCTGCGTAGTCGGGCGGGTCTCCTCGCCCGGCAGCGTCTGAAGGGAGCGACCGCGCAGCCGCCCGG
>USLV01000109.1 GCA_900555705.1 uncultured Oscillospiraceae bacterium
TACGAGATGTAGAGAGGTCTCGTGGGCTCGGAGATGTGTATAAGAGACAGGCTGGAGAACCGCATGCTGGCCGCGCCGGCAGAATCGATTGTGGAGATGTATGCCATGCCGGGACCGGGGGACATCGACCCGACGCCGCTCATGAGCTTTTTCTTCTATCTGTTTTTCGGCATGATGTTTTCCGACGCCGCCTATGGACTGCTGCTGATTTTCGGAACCTGGTGGCTGCAAAAGGCCTATCGCCCCGATCCGCCGATGGCGGCGAATCTCCGGCTGTTCCGCAACTGCGGCGTCTCGACCTTCCTCTGGGGGCTCGTGTTCGGCAGCTTTTTCGGCGATGCACCGGCGGTGATCGCCAACCACTATTTCGGTACGAACTGGAAAATGCCCGCCCTGATCGATCCGATCAACGACGCGATGACGCTGATGGTCATCAGTATTGTGTTCGGACTTGTGCAGATCATGACCGGTATCGGCGCAAAATTTTATGTGCTCTGGAAAAACGGAGATCGAACGGGGGCAATTTTCGACTGCGGCTTCTGGCTGTTGCTGTTGACCGGTGTCGCGTTGCTCGCGGCAGGCATGGTTGCCCAGCCGGTTTTGCAGACAATCGGGATCGGCCTGATGATTGCGTCGGCAGTCGGACTGGTGCTGACACAGGGACGGGACAAAAAAGGACCCATGAAGCTGCTCTCCGGCTTTGCGAGCCTCTATGATGTCACCGGCTATGTGAGCGATTTGATGTCCTATACGCGCCTGCTGGCGCTTGGGCTGACCACCGGAGTCATGGGACAGGTGTTCAACACGCTGTCCACCATGTTCGGCACCGGTATCGTGAGCATCATTCCGATGCTGCTCGTTTTCCTCGTTGGCCATGCGATCAATTTCGGACTCAACGCGCTCGGCGCGTATGTCCACACCATCCGGCTGCAATATGTCGAGATGTTCTCCAAGTTCTATGAGGGCGGCGGCCGGAAGTTCCGACCTTTTGCCTTTCACAGTGAATACACCACATTACAGGAGGAAAGAAAATCATGATGAGTATGGGCGTTTTTTGGGCGTTGCTGGGCGCGGCGATTGCGACCGCGCTTGCGGGAATTGGCTCGGCGCGCGGCGTTGGCGGCGCGGCGCAGACCGCGATGGGTGTCCTCAGCGAGGACTCGTCGAAGTTTGGTAAAATGCTGGTGCTGACGTTGCTGCCCGGTACACAGGGACTCTATGGTTTCATCGTCGGATTCCTGATCCTCAGCAATTGCGGCATTCTCGGCGGCAGCGGCGATATTTCGGTGACGCAGGGTCTGCTCTATCTGGCGGCCTCCCTGCCGATCGGCATCGGCGGTCTCGTCTCCGGTATCGCCCAGGGAAAAGCGGCTGTTGCCGGTATCGCATTGACCGCGAAGGACGGCGGCAACTTCTCGAAGGGCATGGTCTCGGTCACGCTGGTCGAGATCTATGCGCTGCTCGCCTTCATCGTCTCACTGCTCGCCGTCCTGTTTATCCGATAAATGAACCATCAGGAGGAAGGGCGTGAGACGGCTATGACGGGTACGGAAAAAATTGTGGCGCGCATTCTGGACGAGGCGAGACAGACGGGTGACGCCACCATTGCCGAGGCGGAACGCAAGGCCGCCGCTCTGCTCGCGGAAACGGAGCAGGAGGCGGAGAAGGAAGAGGCCGCGATGCGTGCGGACGCGGAGCGTCGGGCGGCACAGCTGCGGCAGGCGGCGGAGTCGGCGGCGGCTCTCTCGATTCGGAATGCACTGCTGCGGCAGCGCAGGGACGAACTGGAGCGAACCCTGTCCGAGACGCTCTCGTATCTGAAAAGCCTGCCGGAGCGGGAGTATTTTGATGGCCTTTTCTCACTCATCCGGTCTTCCGCCCGGACGGGTGAGGGCGTGCTCTGGCTGAATGCGACCGATCGTGGTCGGCTGCCGGCGGATTTCCTGCCGCGGCTGCGCGAGGCGGGAATCCCGTTGCGACTCGCGGACGGGCCCCGTTCGATGGACGGCGGCTGTGTGTTGCAATATGGAGATGTGGAGATCAATCTCTGCTTCTCTGCGCTGCTGGAGGAGCGGCGGGAGATGCTGGAGGATCGGATCTGCCGCGTGCTCTGGGAGATGAATTGAGAAAGGAGTGGCGCTGAAGTGGCGACATCCTATGCCTATGCGGTGGGCAGCCTGCGCGTCCGGGAGACGGCGCTGCTCACCAGGGCGGATTTTGAACAACTGCTGGCGGCCGGGAATGTGGAGACGCTGGCTGCACTGCTGCGGGATCGCGGCTTCGGCGAACCGGCGGGGACGGATGGAATCGACGGCCTGCTGCATCGGGAGACCGAAAAGCTCTGGGACTATCTCCGCTCGCTGACACCGGAGGAGGGGCTGTGGGACGCTTTCTGGCTTCGCAACGACGCCCACAACTGCAAGACGGTGCTCAAGGGCGTGCTCACCGGCCGTTCTTACGAACGCCTGCTGCTTACGCCTGCGACGGTTCCTGTCCGGGCGCTCGAGACAGCGGCGGCAGAGCGGCGTTTCGGCGAGCTGCCGGAATGGCTGGCCGCTGCGGCGGCGCAGGCCTATGATATCCTCGCCCACACGGGTGATATCCCGCGCGGAGACGCGGTGATTGACAGGGCGGCGATGGAGGAGATGCTGCGTGCGGCGGAGCGCACCCGGATCAGCTTGCTGATCCGCCTGATGCGGGCGACGGTGTTCTATCATGACGTTAAAATTGCAATCCGCGCCGCCCGGACGGGGAAGGATGCGGCGTTTCTGGAGCTGGCGCTCTGCCCCTGTCCGGGGGTGGAGATCGCCGACTGGAAGCAGGCGGCGATCCGGGGGGAGGAGGAGCTACTCACCCTGCTGGAGAGGCTGTCGGACTACGACTGCCGGGCGGCAGCGGAGCAATATCGCGCCGCACCCGCCGCGTTTGAAAAATGGGTCGACGACTATCTGCTCGCCACCGCGCGGGAGGCAAAAACAGTCACCCTCGGCGCGGAGCCGCTGATCGGCTATCTGATGGCGCGGGAGACGGAGATCCGGGCACTGCATATGCTCGCCTCGGGTCTCCGAACCGGCCGAAGCGAGGCAGAGCTGCGGGAAAGGATGCGGATGCTGTATGTATAGAGTGGCGGTGCTCGGCGATCTCGAGAGTATCCAGGGCTTTGCCGCCGTCGGGCTGGATATCTTTCCCTGTGACGATGCGGCAGAGGCGCCCCCGCTTTTCCGACGGCTTGCGGGCAGCGGCTACGGCGTGATCTATGTGACGGAGGCGCTGATGGAGCCGCTCGAGCGGGAGATCCGCAAAACCGAGGAGCAGCTGCTCCCGGCGGTGATCCCGATCCCCGGGGTGCGGGGCAACACCGGCGTCGGCGTCCGCCGTCTCCACGAGGCGGTGGAACGGGCAGTCGGCTCGGATATCCTCTGAGTTTTTTCAAAAGCGTTGGCAAAGTTTAACCGGAAAGGACGGAGTCATCGGATGACAACCGGAACCATAACCAAGGTGGCAGGCCCTCTGGTCATAGCGGAGGGAATGCGTGACGCCAATATGTTCGACGTGGTGCGCGTCAGCGACCAACGTCTGATCGGCGAAATCATTGAGATGCACGGCGATCGCGCGTCGATACAGGTCTATGAGGAGACGTCGGGACTCGGGCCGGGCGAGCGGGTGGAATCGACCGGTATGCCGCTGAGCGTCGAGCTCGGCCCCGGTCTGATCGGCTCGATCTTCGACGGCATCCAGCGGCCGCTGGTCGAGATCATGAAGCGCACCGGCAACAATTTGCAGCGCGGTGTGGATGTGCCGTCGCTCGACCGCGAGCGGCGGTGGCATTTCGTACCGTCGGTGCAGGCGGGTGCAGCGGTCTGCGCCGGAGATACGCTCGGCGTTGTGCAGGAAACAGCGGTTGTGGCGCATAAAATTCTGGTGCCGAACGGCGTGACGGGAACGGTCTCTGTCGTCGACGAAGGCGACTACACCGTATCCGATACGGTTTGCCGCATCCGAACGGCGGACGGCGGTGAGACGACGGTAAGCCTGATGCAGACCTGGCCGGTGCGGGTCGGCCGCCCCTATCGGCGGAAGCTCTCGCCGGATATCCTGCTGACCACCGGCCAGCGGGTGATCGACACACTGTTTCCGCTCGCGAAGGGCGGCGTCGCGGCGGTGCCGGGCCCGTTTGGCTCCGGCAAAACCGTCGTACAGCACCAGCTCGCGAAATGGGCGGCGGCAGATATCATCGTTTATATTGGTTGCGGCGAGCGCGGCAACGAGATGACCGACGTGCTCCGGGAATTCCCCGAGCTGACGGACCCCCGCACCGGCGAGAGCCTGATGAAGCGCACCGTGCTGATTGCCAACACGTCGGATATGCCGGTTGCTGCGCGTGAAGCTTCCATCTACACCGGCATCACCATTGCTGAATACTTCCGCGATATGGGCTACAAG
Source organism: uncultured Oscillospiraceae bacterium (assembly GCA_900555705.1). Classification (GTDB taxonomy): domain Bacteria; phylum Bacillota; class Clostridia; order Oscillospirales; family Acutalibacteraceae; genus UMGS1858. The sequence continues at coordinate 4,444 of USLV01000109.1, forward strand.
GTCGCGATTATGGCTGACTCCACGTCCCGTTGGGCGGAGGCGCTGCGCGAAATGTCTGGCCGTCTGGAAGAAATGCCCGGCGAAGAAGGCTACCCGGCATATCTGGCATCCCGTATTGCGGAGTTTTATGAGCGCGCAGGTGCGGTCGTCTGCCTTGGCGGTGATGATCGCCGCGGCAGCATTTCCGCCATCGGCGCTGTTTCCCCGCCCGGCGGCGATATTTCCGAGCCGGTTTCGCAGGCGACGCTGCGCATCGTCAAGGTGTTCTGGGGGCTGTCCAGTTCCTTGGCGTACAAGCGCCATTTCCCGGCGATTGACTGGCTGCAGTCGTATTCGCTCTACATCAGCCGCTTGCAGGAATGGTTCAGCGACAATGTTTCGCCTGAATGGAACGAGCTGCGTGCCAAAGCCATGCGTGTCCTGCAGGAGGAAGCGGAACTGAACGAGATTGTGCAGCTGGTCGGCGTGGATGCGCTGAGCTGGAAAGACCGCCTGACGCTGGAAGTCGCCCGCAGCATCCGCGAGGACTACCTGCATCAGAATGCTTTCGACGAGGTGGACACCTACACGAGCTTGGAGAAGCAGTTCGCCATGCTCCGGCTGATTCTGGAATATCAGGAAAAGGGCAATCAGGCGCTGGACGCGGGTGCGAACCTCTCCGACGTGATTGCACTGCCCGTCCGCGAGCAGATTGGCCGCGCCAAGTACATCCCCGAATCGGAAATGAAGCGCTTCGAGCAGATTGAAAGCGACCTGAGCAGTCAGTGCGCGGCGCTGATGGATGAAGGAGGCGAAGGCTGATGCTCAAAGAGTACCATACGATTAAAGAGGTCGTTGGCCCGCTGATGCTGTCTCTTATACACATCTCCGAGCCCACGAGACCTCT
>USLV01000110.1 GCA_900555705.1 uncultured Oscillospiraceae bacterium
GAGAGGTCTCGTGGGCTCGGAGATGTGTATAAGAGACAGGAACTCGATGGGGATGTTCTCCGCGTTCCTCGCGGATCCGGTTGATATCATTGGCGTTGAGCCGCTTGGTCGCGGCCCGGCGATCGGCGACCACGCCGCCTCCATTGCCTATGGCAAAAAGGGCGTGCTGCACGGCTTCGAGAGCTATCTGTTACAGGATGAGGCGGGGGAGCCGCTGCCGGTCTATTCGATTGCGAGCGGCCTTGACTATCCCTCGGTCGGTCCGGAGCACGCCTATCTCCACGACTGCGGCCGTGTGCGCTATGAGCAGGTGTCGGACGAGGAGGCGATGGAGGCCTTCTTCCTGCTCTGCCGCTATGAGGGCATCATTCCGGCTATCGAGAGCTCGCATGCGCTGGCTTATGCGCTGCGGTATGCACGGGAGAAGGGAACCGGCTCGATCCTCGTCAATCTCTCGGGCCGCGGCGACAAGGATATCGACTATGTCTATGAGAAATATGGCTGCGGTGAGCAGTTTAAGCTGGACTGACGCGCGGCGATAAAAGGAGGATGAGCGCATGGCGGATACGCTGATCCGGGGCGCGCGGGTGATCGACCCCGCCGCCGGACGGGATGAGACGACGGATCTTCTGATGCGGGATGGTCGGATTGCGGCTGTCGGAAGCGAACTGTCGGCGGTGGGCGCGGCGGTTGTTGAGGCGGCGGGACTGGTCTGTGCTCCGGGATTGGTGGATATGCATGTACATCTGCGCGATCCCGGCCAGACGCATAAAGAGGACGTTCTGACCGGTTGTCGTGCGGCGGCGGCCGGCGGGGTGACGTCGCTCGCCTGTATGCCGAATACCTCGCCGGTCTGCGATACCCCGGCGGTTGTCGCGGAGATTTTGGAGAAGGCGACGGGTGCGGATGCCCGGGTCTATCCGGTGGCGGCGGTTTCAAAGGGATTGGGCGGTCAGGAGATGACGGATTTTGCCGCACTGCGCGCGGCGGGCGCGATCGCGGTTTCGGAAGACGGGCGGCCGGTGGCGACCGCCGATCTGATGCAGCGTGCTCTGCGGGAGGCGGCTGCGAACGGCCTTGCGGTGCTGGCGCACTGTGAGGAGTTGTCGCTGGTGCGCGGCGGAATCATGCATCTCGGCGAGGTGTCCCGCGCGCTCGGCGTGCCGGGCATCGATCCGGCGGCGGAGGATGTCGCGACCGCGCGGGAGATCGCGCTGGCCGCCTCGACCGGCTGCCCGGTGCACATCTGTCATGTCAGCACCGCCGGAAGCGTGGCGCTGATCCGGGATGCGCAGCGGCGGGGTGTGCCGGTCACGGGCGAAACCGCGCCGCATTATCTGCTGCTGACCGACGAGGCGCTGCGGGGCCGCGACGCGGATTACCGCATGAACCCGCCGCTGCGGACGGCGGCGGATGCGGCGGCGCTGCGGGAGGCGCTGCGTGACGGGACGCTCGCGGCGATGGCGACCGACCATGCACCGCATACGCCGGAGGAGAAGGCGGATTTCGCAACCGCGCCGAATGGTTCGATCGGGATGGAGACCTCGCTCGCGGCCAGTCTGACGGCGCTGGTGCATACCGGTGTGTTGACACTGCCGGAGCTTGTCCGGCGGATGTCGACCACGCCCGCGTCGATTCTCGGCATCCCGGCCGGGACCCTCGCGGTCGGCGCGGCGGCGGATGTTGTGCTGTTCGATCCGGAGGAGGAATGGACGGTGGATCCGGCGGCGCTGCACGGCAAATCGCGCAACACGCCCTTCAAGGGGATGACGCTGCGCGGCCGGGTGCGGGCGACCTGGCTCGGCGGCCGGGCGGTTTATCGGATGTGATGAGGGACTGTTTGAGAAGGGAGTACAGAATATGCCTTATGAGTATTATAGCTATGGCGATACCTATGGCGCCGACGCGGTTTTTTCGATTTTCGGGATTGTTTACGGCTTCTTCCTGCTGATCGGACTTTTGGCTTATGTGTTGGAGGCGGCAGGCCTCCACACCATTGCCAAACGGCGGGGTATCCGGAACTATGGATTGGCGTGGCTACCCATTGCCAATGTATGGATTCTCGGGAGCATTGCGGATCAGTATATGTTTGTCTCAACAGGTATGCGGAAAAATTACCGCAAGATTTTGCTCGGACTCAGTATCGGCTTCGCAGTCACGATTTTTTTCTCTGTCATATGCCTGTTCGGCTCCGTCCTTGCGGAGGCGGTTCGAGCGGAAAACGGTGCGTCGGAGGACGCGGTTCTGCGGATTCTCGGACCGGTTTTGTTGATCTGGCTGCTGATAATGGTGCTGGCCGTGGTGATTTCGGTTTTTACCTTTGTCGCCTATTATCGGCTGTTCCAGTCCTGCGCGCCCTACAATGCGACGCTGTATCTGGTGTTGTCGATTTTTGTCAGCGTGACACTGCCTTTCTTCATATTTGCCTGCCGTAATAAGGATGACGGCATGCGTCCCTGCCAACCGCCGATGTACGGCGCGCCTCCGGCTGGCCCGGGCGGACCGGGATTCCAGCCGCTTGCCCGAACGGTGCCGGACGCTTATCCGGGACAGGTGCCGCAGCAGCCGGTGAACCCTCCTACGGTGCAGACGCCTCCGGAGGAGGCTGCCGAACCGAAGCAGGATCAGGATAGCGGCCCTTCCTGGCTGTGACGCCGGGGAGGACGAGATGATTCTGTCGATCTCCCGGCGGGAGCCGATCCGTTCATAGGACTACATCTATACGACCGGATTCTCCGCCGGCTGTCAATGGCATTCCTGTTGAGGCAGAGATACTTACAGCCATTGCCGATATTTTGGGATAGTCGATGGGGGGATCGTGATGAAAAGCAGAAAAACCGCCGTGGCGATCCGGGGAGTCATTGTTGCCGCGGCAATCGGTGCCTTTCTGTTGTTTTTCGCGTTTCTGCGAACCTGCTCGGGCCCGTCCCCGCTGGCCGCCCGGCTGACGCGGGAGGAGATAGTGGCCGATTTTGAGTCGGATGAGGATCGCTTTGCGCAAATTGCGCAGATATTTCTGGACAGGCAGGCGGCCGACGGTACCGTCGAACGGCGGCTGGTCGGCATTTCCTCGGATATGCAGACGGCTTCCGGCGCGGCGGTTGCCTTTTCCTTTGCGGAAGAAGCGCGGATTTCCGATTTTCTGAAGGACAGGGACTATCAAAGCGTTTCGATGGAGACGTATACATCCGGAGACGGCAGCGGCTTTGTCCGCTATCTCCGTTTTACCGAGGAGAGCGGCTGGCTGGACACCGCCAGAGGGGTGCTGCTCGTGGTGAACGGCGGTGCGGGCCGTCTGGATGAGGCCATCCCGACGCTGGAGGCTATAAAAGACGATTGGTATTATTATGAGTACAGCTGAAGCGCCTGAAAAGTCGGGGAAGCAAAGGACTTGACAAACCGCCGCCCGTCGTGTAGGCTGAACCCTGAAAAGGGGAGGAGGGTCAGGATGATTTTGTCGATCTCCCGGCGGACGGACATCCCCTGCTGCTACCCGGACTGGCTGGAGCACCGTCTGCGGGCTGGGTATGCGCTGGTGCGGTCGCCGCGCCGCCCGGATCTGCTCCGGCGGGTGCCGATTGACGCGGAGGTGGTGGACGGCATCGTCTTCTGGACCAAGGATCCGGCGCCGATGCTGCCGCTCCTGCCGCTGCTCGATGGGCTGCACATCCCCTGTTATTTTCAGTTTACGCTGACTCCCTATGACCGGACGGTCGAGCCGGGGCTGCGGGACAAGGCGGAGATTGGCCGCACCTTTCGGACTCTCGCGGAACGGCTGGGTCCCGAGCGGGTGCTCTGGCGCTATGACCCGATCATCCTGAACGAGCGTTTCACAGCGGACTGGCACCGGGAGCAGTTTGCCCGCTTTTGCGATCTGCTGCGGGATGTCACCCGACAGGTGACGATCAGCTTTCTCGACCTCTATGCCGTCGCGCAGCATCCGCTGCTCCGCCCGATTGGGGAGGAGGAGATGCGCGTGCTGGCGGTGGACCTCGCCGCTATCGCGCGGGCGCACGGCCTGTCGATTGCGGCCTGCTGTGAATCGGCGGCGCTCGCCGACTGCGGAATCGGACAGGCGCACTGTGTCGATCGGCTGCTGCTGGAGCGACTGACCGGGTGTCGACTGACGCTGCCGCCCGACCGGGGTCAGCGCCCCGGCTGCGGTTGCTGCGAGAGCGTGGATATTGGCGCCTACGCGACCTGCACAAACGGCTGCATCTACTGCTATGCCGCGCGGGGACGGGCGGCGCTGCGGCGCAATCGGGCGGCCTATCGACCGGATGCGCCGCTTCTGACCGGCGAACAGCCGCCGGAGGACGCGGTCTCCGACCGGCAATTTCATTCCAACAAAACCGGACAACTCAGTTTCTTCTGACAGGGAAAGGACAGGATAGAAAATGGCACTGGACAGACTCATCGAAGCGGTCAAACGGACCGGCAATCCCACAGTGGCGGGGCTTGATCCCAAGCTGGATTTTCTGCCGGAGCATCTGAAGCGGGCGGCCTTTGCCGAATACGGCGAGACGCTGGAGGGCGCGGCGGCGGCGCTGCTCGCCTTCAACAAGGGACTGATCGACGCGCTCTGCGACATTGTCCCGGCGGTCAAGCCGCAGGCAGCCTACTATGAGATGTACGGCTGGCCGGGCGTCCGTGCGCTGGCCGAGACCATCGCCTATGCGAAGCAGAAGGGGCTGTTTGTGGTCACCGACGGCAAGCGCAACGACATCGGCACCACGATGGAGGCCTATGCCGCCGGGCACATGGGGACGACAACGGTCGGCGGACAGCAGTTCACCCCCTTCGGCGGAGATGCGCTGACCGTCAACGGTTATCTCGGCTCGGACGGCATCCGGCCGTTGCTCGCGGTCTGCCGCGAGCAGAACACCGGCATTTTTGTGCTGGTCAAGACCTCGAACCCCTCCTCCGGTGAGCTGCAGGATCGTCTGATCGATGGACAGCCGGTCTACCGCCTGATGGGCGACATGTGTGAGCAGTGGGGCGAGGAGCTGCCGGGTCGCTACGGCTATTCCGGTGTCGGCGCGGTAGTCGGCGCGACCTATCCGGCGCAGCTGACGGAGCTGCGCGCAGCGCTGCCGCACACCTTCTTCCTCGTGCCCGGCTACGGCGCGCAGGGCGGCGGCGCGCAGGACGTGGCGGGAGCGTTCGATCGGGATGGACTCGGCGCAATCGTCAACTCCTCGCGCGGCATCATGTGTGCCTGGAAGAAAGAGGAGGGCTGTGCGCCGGAGGCCTATGCCGAGGCGGCGCGCCGCGAAGCGCTCCTGTCTCTTATACACATCTCCGAGCCCACGAGACCTCTCTAC
>USLV01000111.1 GCA_900555705.1 uncultured Oscillospiraceae bacterium
AAAGGATAACGGAGGGAGGGGGAGTGTGTGGCACGACGCCCGGCGTCGTGCTGGGAACACGTCAGGGTTCCCACCTCGCGCAACAATCACCCGCCCGCAGGTAGCTTGGCGTAAATGGCCGGCTTTAGCCGGACTTTTTCGACAAGTTGAAGCTCCGGCAACAGCCGGAGCTTTTTTGTCTGTTTTCGGGGGTTGCCGAGCGGTGTGCAACAGGTCAGCCTAATGAGGACTTATATTCCTCGCCCCAATTCTCCAGAGCATCGAGAATGGGTTGCAGGCTTTGTCCCAACGCGGTCAAAGTATATTCCACTCTCGGCGGCACCTCGGCATATACGGTACGGATCAATAAACCGCTTTCTTCCATTGCCCGAAGCTGTGCGGTCAATACCTTTTGCGATATATTGCCGACCGATTTTTTCAGTTCGCCGAACCGTTTGGTTCCCGGCAGCAGGTCACGCAAAATCAATACCTTCCATTTGTCGCCAATTAAAGTCAGGGTTGTTTCCACAGGACAGGCAGGCAATTCTTTTACCGGCTTTTGCTCACTCATACGGAGGCCTCTCTTCAATAGTTTCCATTCTATACTTTCCGCGAACATTATACCATACAACCTCATTTGGGGTCAATGTTCCCGCGGCTGGAAGCAGTTACAGTATAAAATTTACTGCTCCATATAGCAAATGGCAAATGGTAAAAACGGAAATTGGAATGAGCGCTATCCGATTTTTTCTGTCAATCGCAAAAAACAGGAATGCCAAACATGGTGGAATAGTCAACCCTGAAATCACAATCGCGTTTACTATGCCGGCATAGTAGGCTATCCAGCTTACAAAATACAGGAGACAACAACCGGCCACAAGGATAATCAACGGGGTTACGCACAATTTTTTGCCTTCTCTATTTCTGAAAATACATAAAGCAGTAATCATCCATATTTGGCATACGGAGGCCACTGTATCAATCGTTTCTGTAACGGAATTTGTCCTTCATATATCGTTCGGAGCAGGAATGGCAAACCAGATGAAATTCGGGATCATCATCAGGGATAACAGGAATCCCCAAACCTCAAAACGCAATTCGTATTTTTTCAGCATGTCATCATCTCCGCCAATGTGTTGACCATTTCCATTATATACTATTTTGGATTGTTCCGGTAGCCGGAAAAACCCGAAACTACGCATTTGTTTCCAACTGGTAACCACCCAATCGTATCCTTCCGGTAACTATACCACAATATTGTGCGTACTTTACGGCTGATACGGTCGCTCGTATAATACATCCAGGAGCTACGGAGAACGGCCGCTGCGAAGCTCGAAAGAAACGTCAATTTCAGGAGGCTATACTCATGAACAAGAACACATGTAAAACTGTAAAACTCGAAAAAGGCGAAATGCATATTTACGATTTCGGCGACGTGAAGCTGCATGCCTACAGGACGAACGATTTCCTGGATGATGAAGTTTTTATTATTGAGAAAAACGGCAGAGCCGTTATCTTGGAATCGCCCTGTTTCTTTGACAACCATGAAGAGCTGACGGACTATCTGAAGGATATGGAAGTGGAGGGCATGCTCATTGCTTACCACGGTGCAGGGGCTGCCTTCCTGCCGGAAGTTCCGAAATACGCAACGCCGAATGCCGTGGACTATTCGGCGAACGGCGGTGGAAAAGCGCTGATCGACAATTTTACAAACGCTTTTGGAGACATTTTTGACAGCTCTATTCACAAGATTACCAATGTCATAGGAGAGGGCAGGGTGACGATCGGCGGCATTGATTTTGTGATAAAGCAGACCGCGGAGGCGTTTGATATGGCGATTCCCGAAATCAACGCCGTTTACACCCATATGCTCGGACACGACTGTCATTCCATTGTTGCAGGTGCGGCGCACGCAGACGGTATGGTGGCAGAATTGAAGGAGTACATCGCCAAAGGGTATGATCTGATTTTGACCTCTCACTACACACCCGAAGATTTGAAAGACGCGCAGACGAAAATCGACTATCTTGAAAATCTGAAGAAAATAGCGACGGGCTGTGCAGATGCGGACAGTTTCAAGGCGGAAGTACAGAAACAGTACCCTGCCTATGGCGGTCAGAACTATCTCGATATGACGGCAGGATTTTTCTACGCTTAATACGGTTACGGGGGCTGTCGAACAGGACAGCCCCCGTTCCATTCATCTCCATGAGAGATATCCAATTGCGTGTGAAACGTGTAAGGCCGCAAAAAGCAATTGTGCGGGAGAGGACAGGGAAATGACGCAAGCTGAGAGAAGAACGTATTTGATAACGGCGCTGCTGCAGGAACAGCCGCGATATTCTGAAATCGAAATTCCGCCGAATGAGCAGGAACAGAAAAAGCTGCTTCGTTCGCTCCTGAATATGCGTATGCCCCTGCCTGTGACGAATGAATTTTTGAGGATACAAGATGCCTATTTGCAGGAAGAGACGCGGCGAAAAGGGATTACGAACCTTCATGATTTACAGCCGCTCCCAGGTGGATTGTATCTTTGGCGCGGCGATATGACCACGCTTCGGTGCGATGGTATTGTAAACGCCGCTAACAGCAGGCTGCTTGGCTGCTTTTGTCCAAACCACGGATGCATTGATAATGCCATTCATACCTTTGCGGGGGTACAGCTTCGGTTGGCCTGTGCGGAACAGATGAGACAGCAGAATCACGAGGAAGAAACGGGCAAAGCCAAAATTACGCCTGCTTTTAATTTGCCGAGCCGGTATATATTGCATACCGTCGGACCGATTGTCAGCAGGCGTTTGACACGGCAGGATGGCGATTTGCTCTCTTCCTGCTATCGCTCCTGCCTGGAGCTGGCAGAACAAAATGCCTTAAAGAGTCTGGCGTTCTGTTGTATTTCCACAGGAGAATTTCACTTCCCAAACGATAAGGCGGCGGAAATCGCCGTTCGGACCGTGAAAGAATACCAGAAACAAACGCGCAGCGAAATAGAGGTGATTTTTAATGTTTTTCAGGAGTCCGATTATACCATCTACAGAGAATTGCTCCGGACAGATTGATAAATTGAAACAGGAGATAGCAACGGCCGATGCTATTGTGGTCGGCGCTGGGGCGGGACTGTCTGCTTCGGCCGGCTTCTCCTATGATGGCGAACGATTTGAAAGGAACTTTGCTGATTTCCGCAGGAAATACGGCTTTACCGATATGTACGCGGGGGGATTTTATCCCTATCATTCGCTGGAAGACTATTGGGCTTTCTGGTCCCGGCATATCCTGTTAAATCGTTATGATGCGCCTGTGGGTGAGCCGTATGCCGCATTGCTGCAGCTTTTGAAGGATAAGGAGTATTTTGCGCTGACGACCAATGTGGATCATCAATTTCAACTCGCGGGTTTCCCGAAAAAGCGATTGTTTTATACGCAGGGGGATTACGGTCTGTGGCAATGCTCCAAAGCCTGCCACGACAAAACCTATGATAACGAGAAAACCGTGCGGCTCATGGCAGCGGAACAAAAGGAGTTGAAAATTCCGCCGGAGCTCATACCGAACTGTCCCGTATGTGGTGCACCTTTAACGATGAATCTGCGCTGCGACAGCTCCTTTGTGCAGGACGAAGGCTGGTATACGGCAGCGATCCGGTATAAGGATTTTATCAGACGGCACAAGGGCACACATATTGTGTTTCTGGAGCTTGGCGTTGGTGCGAATACCCCGGGGATTATCAAATATCCCTTCTGGCAGATGACCGCCCGGAATCCGAAGGCGGTGTATGCTTGTGTCAATAAGGGGGAGGCTGTCTGTCCAAAGGAGATCACAGGGCAGTCCATTTGTATTCAAGGAGATATCGGAGAAGTGTTGAAGTCCTTATAGAAATATCTTCGAATATGGCTGCTCTTATTTTTACTTCTTGCTACCCGTTCTCCCCATTCCGTTGACAAGAATGATTGGAATGGGGAGAATGAAATTGTGAGAAGCCCGTTCATCTCGACTGTTGACGAGGGAGTCTGGTTCTGCTGCTCTATGCAAATGAAGGAAAATGATAGAAAAATTTATATTCCGAGATGGAAAGATATCGGTTTTGAGAAGAAAGGATTTGCAGCGAATTTTCTTAAAGGGGTACGATAAGGCTAGCGCTTGCACAAGTTATTTCATTCGTCTTTGTAGCTGTACTTTACTTGCGCAAACAAAAAGTGAAAATGCATGGGTCACTTAAGGCACAGAAGAGAAAGGATACTCTAAAAGGGTAGCATTTCTCTTTGAAATGTTAACAGCAAAAGGACATGTTTGAGGGAATCGGATACGGTTTCATCAGAGCGGGCTTTGAGCGTTTTATCTGCGGCCGCGGCCGCAGAATATTTACAATTCTTTCATATACTGTGGAAGGAAGTATTGTATGATAGGGGAAACACTAAAGGCAGGAGCACTATGTTCGGTTATGTAAAGATGTGGAAGCCAGAACTGAAAATGGCCGAATATGAGCAGTATCAGGGCGTCTATTGCTCGCTCTGCAAGCAACTCGGACGGCGATACGGCCTGGCGGCCCGGCTGACGCTCAGCTATGACTTTACGCTGCTGGCGCTGCTCGGGATGGCGCTTTCGCCGGACTGCCCGGGCTTTGAAAAAAGCCGGTGCAGCTTCCACCCCGGCAAGAAGTGTCTGCACTGCCAGGCATCTGAGCCGCTGCTGCTCGCGTCGGACGCGGCCGTGCTGCTGACCTGGCACAAGCTGCGCGATACCATCGCGGACAGCGGTTTCCGCAAACGGCTGGCGGCGCGGCTGCTGCTGCCGTTTGCCTCGCACTATGCCAAAAAGGCGGCGCGGCTCCGGCCGGCGCTTGCGGCGGAGATGACGGACTATATGCAGCGGCAGCAGGCGCTCGAGGAGGCAAAAACCGCGTCCATCGACGCGGCCGCCGAACCGACTGCGGATCTGCTGGCGTCGCTCGCCGCGCTCTGCGCCGTCTCGGAGGAGCAACGAGAGCCGCTCCGGCGGTTCGGGTATTGCCTCGGCCGCTGGATCTACCTGATGGATGCGGTCGACGATCTCGAGCAGGACGCGGCCGCCGGGGGCTACAACCCCTATCTGCTCTCCCGACAGCTCGAGGCCGGGGATGCGGCGGCAATGGCGGAGGCCCGCCGCTATGCGCTGCTGACGCTCAACGCCTGTCTCGCGGAATGTGAGGCGGCCTATCATTTGCTGGATCGATACCATTTTGACGGTATTCTTCAGAAT